>NZ_JAODBG010000088.1 GCF_025463825.1 Cryobacterium sp. | reverse complement strand
GTCGCGCGCGTCATCCGCGTTCGGGCGCGGCACCCGCGTTGCCGGGCCCGACCTCGTCGGGTCACCGCGCAGCGGACTCAGCGCGCGGCGCGGCGCAGCCGGCGGCGCTCCCGGCCGCCTTCGACGACCAGGTAGAGCGCCGGCAGCACCACCAGGGTGAGCACCGTCGACGAGACCAGGCCGCCGATGACCACCAGGGCCAGCGGCTGGGAGATGAAACCGCCGTGCCCGGTGAGGCCGATCGCCATCGGCAGCAGCGCGAAGATCGTGGCGAGGGCGGTCATCAGGATCGGGCGGAGGCGGCGCGAGGCTCCGTGCACGAGAGCGTCGAAGACGCTCTGCCCCCGGCGGCGGTACTGGTTGACGAGGTCGACGAGCACGATGGCGTTGGTCACCACGATGCCGATGAGCATCAGCACGCCGATGAGCGACGCCACACCGAGCGGGATGCCGGTGATCACCTGCAAGGCGATGGCGCCGGTCGCCGCGAACGGCACGGAAACGAGCAACAACAGTGGCTGCAGCAGCGACCGGAACGTGGCGACCATCACGATGTAGACGATCAGGATGGCCACGAGCATGGCTATGCCGAGCTGCTGGAAGGCATCGGTCTGGTCGGCGGAGACGCCGCCGAGGGTCGCGGTCGCGCCGGTGGGCAGATCGGTGTCGGCCAGCGCGGTGGACACCTGCGCGGAAGCGGTGCCCAGGTCATCGCTGCCCGGCGTCGCTGAAACGGTGGCGGTGCGCAGGCCCTTGGTGGTGGTGAGGGTTGACGGCCCGTCGACCTGCTCGACGATGGCCAGGGTGTCCAGCGCCACCGGGCCGGTAAGGGTGGGGATCTGCAGGTCGGCGAGCTCGGCGGTGGTCGCCGGGGACGATTCGGACTGCAGATAGACCGACAGGGACGCCTCATCGATGGTGATCGAGCCGATGCTGCTCGGCTGCATCGCCTGCGATACCAGGGTGCCGAGCGCGAGTTCGCTGAGACCGGCGCGGGCGGCCTTCGTACGGTCGATCGTCACGGCCACATACGGACGCGAGGCGGCCAGGTTACTGGTCACCTGGGTGACGGCGTCGAGGTCGCCGACGGCGGCGAGGATGTCGTCGGACGCCGACTGCAGGTCGGCGCCGGAGGCCGCCGTGATGTCGATCTCGATGTCGGTGGAGCCGAAGCCGCCACCGCCGGAGGAGACCGTGATCTCACCGGCGTCGTCGACGCCGTCCAGCTGGTCGCGCACCTCGGCCTGCACGGCATCGGAATCGGCGGAGTCGTCGGTGGTGACCGAATACGTGACGGTGCTGGAGGACGAGCCCCCGCCGGAGAACGCGGCGAACGCACTGCCACCCCCGATGGAGACCTGCACGATGCTCACGCCGTCGACACCGCGAACCGTGTCTTCCACCACGGTGGACGCGGCGTCCTGAGCGGCCAGGCTGGTGCCCACCGGAAGTTCCTGGCTGACCTGGAAGGTGGACTGCCCGGTGGAGCCGAGGAAGTTGACCTTCATGAACGGCAGCAGGGCAACGGTGCCGGCGAGGACCAGGGCGGCGAGCAGCAGGGTGGCCACGTAGTGCCTGAGGGTCCAGCGGATGATCGGCAGGTAGCCCTTCTGCAGCCGGCTGGGCTGCTCGCGGGCATCGCGTTCGTCGAAACCGTCGGCGTCCGGGGCGGCGTGCCGGTTGCGGGCGCCCGCCGGGGCCGTGCTCGTGGCGGCGCTGGGCAGTCCGGCATCCGTCGCCGCGGCCGGCAGTGCTGCCGGGGTCACCTCGACAGCGGGGGCCGGCTCCTCGGCGGGGGCCGACTTCGGCGCCCGCAGGAACCAGTAGGCCAGCACGGGAACGATGGTGAGCGAGACGAGTAGGGACGCCAGCAGCGCGATGGTGACGGTGAGCGCGAACGGCCGGAACAGTTCGCCGGTGGAGCCACCGACGAACGAGATCGGCAGGAACACCGTGACGGTGGTGATGGTGGACGCAGTGATGGCGCCGGCCACCTCGCGCACCGCGCGCACGATGGTCTCGGAGCGGTCTGCTCCGAACACCAGGTGCCGCTTGATGTTCTCGATCACGACGATGGAGTCGTCGACGACCCGGCCGATGGCGATCGTGAGCGCGCCGAGAGTGAGGATGTTCAGCGAGTAACCCACCGACTGCAGGCCGATGAAGGTGATCAGCACCGAGGTGGGGATGGAGATGGCCGTGACCAGGGTCGCGCGCACCGACAGCAGGAAGACCAGGATCACCAGGACCGCGAAGACGAGCCCGAGGATGCCTTCCTGGGTGAGCGCGTCGATGGACTCCTGGATGAACGGGGCCTGGTCGAAGACCACGGTGAGGGTGGTGCCGGGCACGGCGTCCTCGAGCTGCGGCAGGATGGCGCGCACGGCGGTGGAGACGTCGACGGTGTTCGCGGCAGGAACCTTGGTGACAGAGATCGTGAGGGCGGGTTCCCCGTCGACGCGGGAGATGCTGGTGACGGGATTGTCGACAAGGACGACCTCGGCGACGTCGCCGATCGTCGCGGGGTCGGTGGCGGTCGGCCCGGTGGGCAGGGTGGTGGGCAGGGTGGTCGGTGCGGCGTTGAGCAGCGGCAGGGCCGCGATGTCCTCGGCGGAGCTGAGCTTCGTGCCGGCCTGGACGGACAGGGTCTGGTCGTTCTGGGTGAGGGAGCCGGCCGGGATGAGCGACCCGTTCTGCTGCAGGGCGTCCCGGATGGCGGTGCTGCTGAGCCCGCGGGCGGTGAGCGCTGCGGCATGCGGGGTGATGGTGACGCGCTGGCCGATGTCACCGACGAGGGCGGCGTCGCGCACCCCCTCGATGTCGCGGATGTCGCCGAGAACGCTGCGGGTGAGCTGGTCGGCGACGGTGTCGGTGTCGCCGCCGGACACGGCCAGGGAAAGCACCGGGAAGTCATCGATGCTGCCGCTGATCACCTGCGGGTCCAGGTCGGCCGGCAGGGTGGTTTTGATGCGGTTCACGGCCTGGCTGACCTTGGACTCGGCCTTGACCAGGTCGGTGCCGTAGGTGAACGTGGCGTTGACCAGCGACGAATCGGTGCTGCTCGTCGTGGAGGTCGTCTCCAGGCCCTCGATGCCTTGGATCGCGGTCTCGATCGGCGTGGACACGTCGTCGTTGACGACCTCGGGCGAGGCGCCGGGGTAACTGGTGGAGATCAGCAGGGTCGGCAGCTGCAGGGACGGGATCAGCTCCTGCTTGAGGCTGGTCAGTGCCAGGCTGCCGAAAATCGCCGCAACGATGGTGATGAGCGCAATGAGCGCCCGGTTCTTCATGCTCAGTACCGAGAGAAAATACACCCGATCAGTATCTCATTGCAGGGTCTGCAGGCTTCGGCAGGATGCGGCAGCGACGTGACGGTCTCGTTACGGTTACACCACGTCGGCGAGGTAGCCGGTGTCGGGCAGCGGATGCCGCAGCAGCGACTCCCAGGCCAGCGCGAGCGCGTCCAGCGCACGGGGCATCTCCTCGGGGCCGTAGCAGAACGGGATGCGCAGGAACCTCTCGAATGCGCCGTCGGTGCCGAACTGTGGCCCGGCAGGCAACAGCAGGCCCTGGGCCCTGGCGGCCAGGGCGAGTTGGGAACTGACCGGACTGGCGAGATTGACCCACAGGGTGACACCGCCGTCGACGAGGGGCACCTGCCACTCCGGGAAGCGTTCGGCCAGGCCGGCGACCAGACTGTCGCGCCCCGCGCGCAGCAGCGCGCGGCGGGACTCGAGGATTGCGGGCAGCTCGGCCAGCAGCCGGACGACGATAAGCTGCTCGAGCACCGGCGTGCCGAGGTCGTTGACGAGGCGGGCGGCTGCCAGCTTGCGGATGAAGCCGGGGTCGGCGCGGATCCAGCCGACCCGCAGGCCGCCCCAGACGCTCTTACCCACCGACCCGACGGTGATGGCCAGGTCGGGCCTGGCCGGGTCCGCCGATGCCGCGAACGGCGGGTACTCGCCCGCCCGGTCGATGTCGAGCTCACCGATGGTCTCGTCGTTGATGAGAACGGTGCCCTGCCGGGCTGCGGCCGCCAGCACCCGTTCGCGCTGCGCCACGGGCATGCTCTGCCCGGTCGGGTTCTGGAAGTCGGGCATCAGGTAGCCGAGCACCGGGTTGCTGCGATCCAGGGTCTGCAGCAGGGCGGACTCGTCCCAGCCCGCATCGGCACCGGGCAGCGCGGCCGTCACGGACACCGGCATCAACCGGCCGCCCGCGGCACGCAGGGCTTCGGAGGCGTGCGGATAGGTGGGCGTCTCGATGAGCACGCGGTCGCCGCGGCTGACCAGCACCCGGGCGAGCAGGGCGATGGCGTGCTGCGCGCCGACGGTGACCATGATCTGCTCGGGCTCGGTGGGCAGCCCTCTGGCGCGGTAGCGTTCGGCGATGGCCCTGCGCAATTCCGGGATCCCGAGCGGTTCGAACCCGGAGCCCCCCAGTTGCCCCGGCAGGTCGGCCGCGGCGAGCGCTGCCACCTCCGCCAGGCCGGGCCAGGCCGGCAGGACCGCCTTGCCCAGGTCGAGCACGGCCACCGCGCCCGCGGCCTCCGCGGCGGCCGATATGCCGGGCAGCCGGGTCTGGCTGCCGGAGCCCTGCACGCTGACGAGGAAGCCCGCGTCCCGCAGCTCGCGGTACGCCGCCGTCACCGTGGTACGGCTGAGGCCGAGCCTGGTGCCCAGATCCCGCTCGGCGGGCAGGCCGCTGCCGCCGGGAATGCGTCCGTCCAGGGTGAGCAGACGGATGCGGTCGGCGAGCGCCCGGTACGCGGGGCCGCTGGTACGCCACTGGCCCAGCAGGCTTTCCAGCCCCCGGGCGGACAACTGATGGGATGGCATAAAGCCACTGTAGGCCGATTGGCTTCTTGTTTACAGCCCGCGGGTAGAATTGGATTGCTTTCATGACACGTCACCTCGCCCAGCTCCTCATTGGCCTTTTCCTGTATGGAATCGGCATCGCGCTCATTGTGCGCGGAGCCGTCGGCGTGGCCCCGTGGGAGGCCCTGACTCAGGGCATCGACCTGCACGTCCACCTGGGCTTCGGCGTGATCACGACGATCACCAGCGTGTTCGTGCTGCTGCTCTGGATCCCGCTTCGGCAGCGCCCCGGCATCGGCACCGTGCTCAACGCGGTGCTCGTGGGACCGGCGGCGGATGTCGGCCTGTGGCTGGTGCCCGCCGGCCTCGACCTGTGGCTACGGGTGCTGCTCTTCGCTGCGGGGCTGGTGCTCCTGGCCGTGGCGTCGGGCATTTACATCGGTGCGGGTCTGGGACCCGGTCCGCGGGACGGTCTGATGACCGGGCTGCACGCTCGAACCGGGTGGAAGATCTGGGTCGTGCGCACCGGGATCGAGGGTGCCGTGCTCAGCGTCGGTTGGGCCCTCGGCGGCAATGTGGGTCTGGGCACGGTGGCCTTCGCCCTGTTGGTCGGTCCGCTCTGCCAGTGGACGCTGCCGCTGTTCGCCCGCCCGGAACTCCACAGCGGCCGGATGGTCGCCGCGGCGCCCTCAGCCGCCTGAGCCGGCCCGGGGCTGTCCCGCGGGGCCTGGCCGGTTACAGGTGCTCGTCGGCGTAGTGCGCGAGCGCGTCCCGCACGAAAGCCGCGCCGGCCGGGCCGCCGTAATCGGCTCCGAACCGGTCGTCGGCCACGTACATCTCGCCAAGGCCCCGCACATAGTCCGCGGCCAGGTGCCCGTTTTCGCGCGGCAGGCCGGGTACCGCGCCGAGCCACCGCACGTGGCGGCGGGCCAGTTGCTGCCCCTCGGCGCCGGCCGGGTCGACCCGTCGGGTCACGGCGTCCGCCCAGTCGGCCTGGAGCGCCCGGGTGGCGGCCCGCCACTCCTTCCGTTGCGCGGTGGTCATGCTGCGCCACCACTCGTCAGAGTTTCTGTAGGCGTCTGCCCCCCAACGCTCAACGACCTCCTCCTTGTACTGGGTGTGGTCGAAGCCGTCGAACATCTGATCTGCCATGAGTTGGTCCTCTCCTTCTAATGTGGTGATGGTGGTCTGCACCGACCGGATCTGCCGGTCGAGGCGCTGTTGTTCCTGTTCGAGCCAGCCCAGGTGCTCCCGGAGGGCCGCCGTCTCGTCGACCTCACGGTCGAGCACCAGCCGGATGGCGGGGAGCCCGAGGCCGAGGTCGCGCAGCAGCAGGATGCGCTGCAGCCGCACCAGCGCCCGGTCGTCGTAATAGCGGTACCCGTTCGTCCCGATCCGGCTCGGCGGCAGGAGCCCTTCCGCACCGTAGTGGCGCAGGGTACGGCTGGTCGTTCCGGCGAGCCGGGCGACGTCCTGGATCGAGTGATCCATGTCCTCCCCTTTCCTGAGTGCCGAGCGGGCGGTTGCCCGATACGACCCAGCGTAGAACTTGCCGCTGCGTCAACGTCAAGCAGGGCCACGCCATTTACGCCGGCGGCGACATCGACCAGAATTGCCCCATGGACCAAGGAACCGGCGGCACGGCCAGAGCGAGCCCCGGGGCGGTCGTGCAACGGCGGGCGACACGCCTCCTGGCCGCGGCGCTGGTGTCGGCATCCGCGGTGCTCCTGTTCGGACTGCGTCTGCCGCTGCCCGGCTATGCGGTGCTCGCCGCGGCGCTGCTGGTGGCGTTCCTGGTGGATCGCGCCCTGTTCAGGGACCTGCTCCTGATCGCGGTCGGGCTGGTCATCATCAGCACCATCTCGGTCGAGGCTGACATCAGTTACCCGAATATGGCCCTGATGGGGATCGTCCTGAGCGCGGCCGTCGCCGTGCCGTACCTGCTGTCGCGGCGGTTTTTCGGCGATCGCCAGGTGTGGTTCCCGATCAGGACCGGTCAACGATGGACCACCCTTGAGCGCTGGTACCTGGTGGGCGTGCTGCTGCTGGGTTACCTGATCCTGCCCAGTTACTTCATCCGCTCAGGCGCATACCTGAACTGGCCGGCCATCAACGCCCCCGACGAACTCGGGCGGCTCTTCGTGGGAGTGGGATTCGTCGGGATCTGGGACGAACTGTTCTTCATCTGTACGGTCTTCGCCCTGTTCCGGCGGCATTTTTCGTTTTGGACGGCGAACCTGCTGCAGATGGTGGTGTTCGTCTCGTTCCTCTGGGAGCTGGGCTACCGCAGCTGGGGCCCGCTGCTGACGATCCCGTTTGCGTTGTTGCAGGGTTACACCTTCTCGATCACGAAGTCGCTGACCTACGTGGTGTGCGTGCACCTGCTCTTCGACCTGGCCGTTTTCCTGGTGCTGGTGCATGCCCACAACCGGGACTGGCTGGCGATCTTCCCGTATTGATCGGGTACCTTCGGGTTTGCCGAGAGACCTTGTGTGACCCTTTGACGCGATATAGCTTGAGTTCTAGTGAACGCGATATATCGCGTAAGGAGAAAAACCATGACGCAGGAAAAATGGCTGGTCGCCCCGGGTCAGTCCAAGATCATCGACATTGAGCTGGTGCGCACCCTCAAGGTGAGCCTGATCGGGGGAAAAGTCGACATCATCGGCAGCGACGAACCAGGTGCCCGCATCGAGGTGCACAGTGTCTCCGGGCTCGACCTCAAGGTCGCGATCGTCGACGACGCACTCGAGATCGACCACCCCCAGCTGCGCTGGGACAACTTCATCGACGTGTTCGCATCCTTCCGCGGCAGCGCCAAGTCGGAGGTCAGCGTGACCGTTCCGCGCGACGTCCTCCTGAAGTTCGGTGTGATCACCGCGGATGCCCTCATCACGGGCCTCCGCAGCGACGCCAAGCTCAGCACGGTCTCCGGTGACCTCGTCATCGACGATGTCCTCGGTGACCTGGAACTCAACGCCGTCAACGGCGAGATCTCGGTGCGGAACCACACCGGCAACATCACCGCGCACACGGTGTCCGGCGACCTCACCGCGAGCGGCACGATCGGCAAGTTCAGCGCCGACGGCGTGACCAGCGCGGTATTCCTGGACATCGACGGCACCCCCGACGAGATCTCGACGAATCTGGTCAGCGGCGCGCTGACCGTTCGCCTGGGCTCCGACGTGGCCACCCGCTACCGGTTGAACACCGTCTCGGGAACGCTGCAGCTGGACAACCAGACCATCCGCGGCACGCTCGGCAAGGGATACGAGGGCACCACCGGAGAACTCAGCGGCGCCTGGCTCGACCTTCGGGCCAAGTCGGTCTCCGGCAACATCTCCGTGGTGCGCCGGGCACCCGACACGGTGAGCGACGCGACCAGTACCGGCGCCGACACCGCCGAGGGATATCCGGGCGGCGAGGTCGACTCATGACCCCGACCTTCTCCCACGGCAGCCTCCGCCTGTACCTGCTCAGCCTCCTGGCCGAGCGTCCCCGGCACGGCTACGAGTTGATCCAGGCCCTCAGCGAGCGCTTCGGCGGCACCTACAGCCCCAGCGCCGGCACGATTTACCCCCGCCTCGCAAAGCTCGAAGAAGAAGGCCTGGTCAGCAAGACCGCGGGCGAACGCAAGACGGTCTACGAAATCACCGACGCGGGCCGTGCTGAACTGGCTGCTCGCGCCGATGACCTGCGCGACATCGAGTCCGAGCTCACCGACTCGGTGCGCCGACTGGCCGACCAGGTGCGCACCGGGGTGACCGAGGCGATGAAGAGCCTGCGCGCCGACCTCGCGTCCGCCGCCAGGCAGGCCGTCCCCGACATGGGCAAGACCCATGCGGAGCCCAAGCCCGCCGCCGACTCCAACCGGTCGCTGCGCGAGGCTGATATGGTGCTCAACGAGTTCCGGCAGCAGCTGCGGGCCGATCTGCGCAAGCAGGCCTACCGCGCCTCGTTGCCCGAAGACACCGTGCCGGAACTGCGGCGCCAGCTGGATGCGGTGCGCGCCAGCATCCTGGCATCGCTCGCGTAGTAGCCGCCGCCTCCGCCCAGCCGTCCTCGCCGGGGGCGGCTGGGTGCCGCGCGGTCGTCTGAGAGTATTCCCATCTGAAGCTGGGAATCATCCGACAACTTGACTGTGGGGGGCATCGGAGTAGTGTCGTCCCTCGTGACATCAGAGGGGAACCCCCCAGCACCTGAAGGTCGATCACCTAAACGGTGGATAATCGGCGAACCGCTTGCCAGCGAACACCTGGACGGGCAGTTGCTTCCCAAGCACCTTGCTCTTCCGATTTTCGCCAGTGACCCGCTCTCCAGCGTGGCCTACGCCCCGCAGGAACTGCTCATGATCCTGACCCTGGGCGGACTCGCCTTCCTCAGCTTCGCCCCCTGGGTGGCCGCCGTCGTTGTGCTGCTCCTGGTGGTCGTGGTGGCCTCGTACCGCCAGCTCATCAAGGCCTACCCGAACGGCGGCGGCGACTACGAGGTCGCCTCCAAGAATCTCGGCGAGAAGGCCGGCCTCGTCGTCGCATCCGCCTTGCTCGTCGACTACGTGATGACCGTGGTGGTCTCGGTGTCCAGCGGCGTGGACAACATCATCTCGGCGCTGCCGGGCCTGGCGCCGCTGCGCGTGGAAATGGCCGTCGTGTTCGTGATCGGCCTGGCCGCCGTGAACCTGCGCGGGGTGGCCGAGTCCAGCAAGGCCTTCGCGCTGCCCACCTACCTCTTCATCGGCAGCGTGCTGCTGATGATCGTCGTCGGCCTCGGCCGCGTGATTCTCGGCGACGCACCCGTGGCCGAATCGGCCGGGTTCGAGGTACACGCCCACAACCTCGCCCAGACCGCGTTCATCCTGCTGCTGTTGCGCTCCTTCGCCAGCGGCTGCAGCGCCCTGACCGGCGTGGAGGCCATCGCCAACGGCGTGCCCGCTTTCCAGCGCCCCAAGATCAGGAACGCCCAGATCACCCTGACCCTCATGGGCGGCATCGCGATCGTGCTGTTCGTGGGCCTGGTCGCACTGGCTCTGATCGCGAAGGTGCACTACGCCGAGAATCCCTGTGACCTGATCGGCTGGGCGGAGTGTGAAACCCAGCCCCAGCGCAGCCTGATCGCCCAGATCGCCGCGGCCACCTTCGGCAACAACTCGCTGATGTTCTTCATCCTCCAGGGCGCCACCGCGATGGTGCTGTTGCTGGCCGCGAACACCGCGTTCAACGGCTTCCCGCTGCTCGGCAGCGTGCTGGCCCGCGACTCCTACGCCCCGAAGTCGCTGAGCACCCGCGGCGACCGCCTGATCTACTCGAACGGTGTGGTGCTGCTCGCGCTGGCCGCCATCCTGATCATCGTGGTCTACCAGGCGAACCTGACCGTGCTGATCCAGCTCTACATCATCGGTGTGTTCGTGTCGTTCACGATCGGGCAGACCGGCATGGTGAAGCACTGGCTCACCCTGCTGAAGACCGATCAACCCAACCGCGGGTCGATCATCCGGAGCCTGTCGATCAACGGTTTTGGCGCCCTGCTCACCGGGGTTGTGCTGATCGTGGTGACGATCACGAAGTTTACCCACGGCGCCTGGCTGGTGTTCCTGATGATGCCGATCCTGTTCATGCTGATGCTCGGCGTGAACCGCTACTACCGCGACGTGGCCAAGGAGGTCGAGGTCGACCCGATCACGACCTTCGGCTCGCAGGGCGACCACGCCATCGTGCTCGTGGGCAAGATGCAAAAGCCGGTGCTCAAGGCGCTGGACTACGCCATCGCCGCCCGGCACGTGAGCCTCGAGGCCGTGCACGTGTCGATCGACGAGGAGGAGACCGAGAACCTCATCATCGACTGGGCCAAACAGAACATCCAGGTGCCACTGAACATCGTGGCCTCGCCGTACCGGGATATCAGCTGGCCGCTGATCTGCTACATCAAGGACCGCCGCGAGGTCTTCGGGTCAGAGGTCGTCACCGTGTACACGCCGATCTATATCGTCGGGCACTGGTGGGAGTCGTTGCTGCACAACCATAAGGCCCGGCGACTGCGCCAGAAGCTGATGCTCGTGCACGGCGTGACCATCGCCCTGGTGCCCTGGCTGTTGGACTCGTCCGAGCTCATCTACGGGCGCCGGTCCCGGCCGATCCCCGGCCAGGAGCGTCGTGGCGAGCCGGTCCGGTCGCACCCGATCCCGCGCAAGCCCCTCGCGCCGGCGACCCTGGACACCACCAGTGTCACTGTCGCGACGGCGGAGGCGGCCGGCCCGAAGTCCAGCCCGGCCAGCCCGCCGCCGAAGCCGCGTGCCCGGCCCGGCAGTGCCAAGAGACGAAAGCGCAAGTAGCCGGCCCGCACCAACCCCGCCCTCAGGAAACGGCAGGTCAGAGCAGCGCCATGACCTGCCGGGCGATCACCCGGCCGGCGCGGCGGGCTCCGATCGTGCTGGCCTGCGGGCCGTAGCCGGCCAGGAAGATGCGCGGGTCGGTCCAGGACGATCCGGAACCGACGATGAGCCCGCCCGACCGGTCGCGGAGCCCCAGCGGCGCCAGGTGCCGCAGTTCCGGCCGGAAACCGGTGGCCCAGATAATCGTGTCGGCCGAGGTAGTCGAGCCGTCCGACCATCGCACGCCGGTCGGTTCGACGGCGGTGAACATGGGCCGGGCCACCAGCAGGCCCCGGTCGATGCCGGCCTGGATGCGCCGGCTCACCGGTACGCCCGTGCCGCTGACGATGCTCGGCAGCGCCCGGCCGGCGCGGGCGGCGTCATCCTGCATCGCCACGGCGGCCAGGGCACCCTCCGGGTCGAGGCGCTCGGTGTGCACCCACTCGATCGGGCGCCGGGCCGCCCAGGTGAGGCTCGCCGCGATGCCGTCCAGCTCGAGTAGGAAGCCGATGGCGGAGGTGCCACCGCCGACCACGACCACCCGCCGGCCGGCGAACTCCGCGGCATCCCGGTACCCGCTGGTGTGCAGTTGGCGCCCGGTGAAGGACCCGGCGCCGGGGTAGTACGGCACGAACGGGGCACCCCAGGTGCCGGTGGCGTTCACCAGCAGCCGGGTGACGGTCTCCCGCTGGCCGTGCTCGGCCGACTCGGTGCGGACGACGAGGTCGGCGCCGCGGTCGAACACGGACGCCACCGTGATCGGCCGCACCACCCTAAGGTCGAAGTGCTCCTCGAAACGCCGGTAGTACTCGGTGACGACGTCGCGCGCGGGGCGGCTCCGGTCGGCGGATTCAAAGCTCAGGCCCAGCTCGGCGAGCCCGGGCAGGTCGTTGACCCGATGGGCCTCCCCGAGGCGCAGCGACTCCCAGCGGTGCTGCCACGCGCCGCCGGCGTCCGCGCCCCGGTCGAAGATGACGAAGTCGCGGCCCGACGCGAGGCCGAACCGGCCCAGGTGGTACGCGACGGACAATCCGGCCTGCCCGGACCCGATGATCACCACCGGAACAGCCCTGCCGTCCACCACGCAACCTCATCCGTTGTTCTCGGCGCCATCCGCGTCATCGGGGCGTCAGGCCCATCATGCTAAACTAGCGGTTAGATTTCACTATTCTGTTCGGCAACTCCCGGGTGACTCATGGCTCACCCGGCCTGGCATCGTTAGGGGGTCACGCATGGGGCGCGGCCGTCAAAAAGCAAAGCACACCAAGGTTGCCCGCGAGCTGAAGTACTTCAGCCCGGACACCAACTACAACGCGCTCGAACGCGAGCTCACCGGGCATCCGGCGACCGACCCGCAACTAGACGAGGACCTGGCCAAGTGGCCGGAGTACGAGGCGAGCAAGGTCACGGCCGACGAGCCTGACGAGTACATTGACCGCTACGCACCCGAAGACGAGAAGAAGCGCGCGTAGCTGTTCGCTCGACCGGTGCGGTCCGAGCTGCCACGGAACGTCGTTCCGTGGCAGCTGTGTTTCTCCGGCCGCGCCGTACAGCGTGCCTTCGGCCAACTGCCAGCCTCACGCCGCCCTCCCGTCAGGTGCGCCGACGTGACTGGCCCACTTTTGCTCGTCGCGGGCACTGCCGCACGAGCGAAAATGGGCCGGTCAGGGTGGGACTGAGCGGTCGGGATCAGGCGGCGTAGGCGCCGACGAGGCGCACGGCCCCGCCGTTGACGCCCTTGGCACCCTGCTCGAAGCCGGCGAGGTCGTGATCGACCATGGAGACGCGGCCGGCGACCCAGGAGGGGATCCCCTCAGATTTCAGCCGGGCGATGACGGATGATGCGGCGTTGGCCGCGACTACGGCGAACATGCCCACGCCGAGGTTCCAGGTGCCCTCGGCGCTTTCGAGGGTGCTGCCGGCCATGTCGCCGAGCACCCGGAACACCGGCGCGGGCGACCAGGTGGACCGGTCGACCTCGACCCAGCTGCCGACGGGCAGCACGCGGGCCAGGTTGGCGGCGATGCCGCCGCCGGTGACGTGGCTGAGCGAGTGCACGACCCCCGCAAGTTCCGGGTCGGCGAGCACACTGAGCAGCGGCCCGGTGTACAGGCGGGTGGGCTCCAGGAGCGCCTCGCCCACGACGCCGCCGAGTTCGTCGGAGGTGTCGGTGTAGCCGATGCTGCGCTTGGCCAGGATGTGCCGCACGAGCGAGAACCCGTTCGAGTGCAGGCCGGAAGACGCCATCGCGACGACGACGTCACCGGATTGCACGCGCTCGGCACCAAGGACCTGGTCGGCCTCGACGACACCGGTGGCCGCACCGGCCACGTCGTAGTCATCCGGGCCGAGCAGCCCGGGGTGCTCGGCGGTCTCGCCGCCGACGAGCGCGGTGCCGGTCGCGGCGCAGGCCTTCGCGATGCCCTCGACGATCGACGCGATGCGCTCGGGGACGACCTTGCCGCAGGCGATGTAGTCGGTCATGAACAGCGGCCGCGCGCCGACGACGATGATGTCGTCGACGACCATGCCCACCAGGTCCTGCCCGATGGTGTCGTGCTTGTCGAGCGCCTGAGCGATGGCGACCTTCGTGCCGACACCGTCCGTGGAGGTCGCCAGCAGCGGGCGCTTGAAGGTGGTGAGGAACGAGACGTCGTACAGGCCGGCGAAACCGCCGAAGCCGCCGAGCACCTCGGGGCCGTGGGTCGCGGAGACCGCGGTCTTCATCAGCGACACCGCGAGGTCCCCCGCGTGCGTGTCGACTCCGGCGGCGGCGTAGGTTGCGTTGCTCATTCTGGTCTTCCGGGATCGCCGAACGGGACCTGACCGTGCTGGGCGAGGCTGGCCGTCCGCGTCGGTTCAGGGATGAGCACATTTTCGAACTCGGCGTCTGGACCGGGGTCACAGCCGTCCGAGGTGGAAAAGTCGCGCTCGAGGAGGTTCTTGCCCAGGTGCTGGGTGTCGGGCAGTTTGATCGGGTAGACCCCGGTGAAACAGGCCGTGCAGAGGCTTTCGCGCGGCTGCTCGGTGGCGGCGATCATGCCGTCCTCGGAGAGGTAGCCGAGCGAGTCGGCGCCGATGGCCTGGCGCACCTCGTCGACGCCGAGGCCGGTCGCGATCAGTTCGGCACGCGAGGCGAAGTCGATGCCGTAGAAACAGGGCCAGGTGATGGGCGGGCTGGAGATGCGCACGTGCACCTCGGCGGCGCCGGCCTCACGGAGCATGCTGACCAGCGCCCGCTGGGTGTTGCCGCGCACGATGGAGTCGTCCACGACGATCAGCCGCTTGCCCTTGATGACCTCTTTGAGCGGGTTCAGCTTGAGCTTGATGCCGCGCTGGCGGATGGTTTCGGAGGGCTGGATGAAGGTTCGGCCCACGTAGGTGTTCTTGACCAGGCCCTGCCCGAACGGGATGCCGGACGCCTGCGCGTAGCCGATGGCCGCGGGGGTGCCGGACTCGGGGGTGGGGATGACGAGGTCGGCTTCGACGGGGTACTCGGCGGCGAGCTGGCGGCCCATCTCGACGCGGGCCTCGTGCACGCCACGACCGGCGATGGTGGTGTCGGGCCGGGCGAGGTAGACGTACTCGAACACGCATCCGGCGCGCTTGACCTCGGCGAAGCGCTGGGTGCGCAGGCCGTTCTCGTCGATGGTGATCAGTTCACCGGGTTCCACCTCGCGCACGAAGCTGGCGCCGACGATGTCGAGGGCGGCGGTCTCCGAGGCGACGACCCAGCCGCGCTCGAGCCGGCCGAGTACCAGCGGACGAACGCCCTGCGGGTCGCGGGCGGCGTACAGCGTGGTCTCGTCCATGAACACCAGGCAGAAGGCACCGCGCAGGCGCGGGAGCACCTCCATGGCGGTGGCCTCGAGGGTGTGGTCCAGGTCACCGGTGAGCAGCGCGGTGATCACGGCGGTGTCGGTGGTGTTGCCACGGGCGAGTTCGCCGTCGACCTTGGGGTAGCGCTCCCGCACCAGTTCGAGCAGCTCGGCGGTGTTGGTGAGGTTGCCGTTGTGGCCGAGGGCCACGGTGCCGCCGGCCGTGCGGCCCAGGGTGGGCTGGGCGTTCTGCCAACTCGACGACCCGGTCGTGGAGTAGCGGGTGTGCCCCACTGCGAGGTGGCCGAGCAGAGTGCTCAGCGAGGCCTCGTTGAAGACCTGGGACACCAGGCCCATGTCCTTGTAGATGAGGATCTTCGAGCCATCGCTCGTGGCGATGCCCGCCGATTCCTGGCCGCGATGCTGCAGGGCGTACAGGCCGAAGTAGCTGAGTTTCGCTACCTCTTCACCCGGCGCCCAGACCCCGAAGACCCCGCAGGCATCCTGCGGACCCTTCTCGCCAGGAAGAAGATCATGATTCAGACGTCCGTCGCCACCGGGCAAGCCGCAGCCCCTTTACTAAGAATTCTCGTTGGAAGGTTGGGGGTCGGATCCAGGATCCGTTTTATCGAAGGCGCGTGTGATGTTCGCATCGAGTCTATCGACGACGACCGTGGTTGCGGAGCGTCCGACGATTCGGTCGAGGATGATCGCGACCACACAGCTGACCGCGACACCGATGGCGATTCCGCCCAGGAGCAGGAAGCCGAACACCTGCGCCGGGTCGAACTCCGCGTTTCGCGGGAAGATCACGGTCAGCAGCAGCGCCAGGACGGCGCCGACGACGGCACCGACGATCATGAAGTTGACGTATTTGGGCGAGCGGCGTACGACGAGGGTGTCCTCGGAGACCACCGTCTCGGTGGGCTCCTGGGCAAACGGGGCCAGGGCACCGGCCGGCTCAGCCGACACCGGACCACTGCCGGACGGGCGCGTCTCGGCGTCACCGTTCTGATCTGCGGAGCTCACGGTTCTATTGTCGCACGGCGCGGCCGGATGCCGGCCTGCCCGGGTGCGGGGGCCGCGTCCGCGTCTGCACGGCGCGTTACGCGGGGAAGGCGCCGCTGCGCGGGTGGCGCGCCGCCCGCGCACCGGGGTGCAGCCCGCGGGGTGGGCATCCCGGACCATTTTCGGGGTGCTCGGCCGCGGCATCCGTCAGACTGGGCCGGTGAACGATTTCAAGGGCAACCGGATTGCCGTGCTCGGCAGCGCCAATATGGACCTCGTTGTGCGTCAGCCCCGGCTGCCGAGGCCGGGCGAAACCATGTTCGGCACCGACTTCAGCACTGTGCCGGGCGGCAAGGGGCTCAATCAGGCCGTCGCCGCCGCCCGGCAGGGCGGCTCCGTCGACTTCATCGGGGCTGTCGGCGACGACACCAATGGCCGCGACCTGCGGGACCTCCTGGGCGCCGAGGGAATCGGCGCGACGGACCTGACCGGGGTGACGGCGCCGACAGGCACCGCGCACATCTCCGTCGTGGACTCCGGCGAGAACTCGATCGTCGTCGTGTCCGGCGCGAACGCCACCGTGACGAGGCTCACCGCGGCGCAGGAATCGACGATCTCGCAGGCGTCGTTCCTCGTGATGCAGTGCGAGCTGCCGGTGCAGGCGCTGGCCGCGGGCATCGCCGTCGCCCGGGCGAATGGCGTCTTCACCGTGCTCACCCCCGCCCCGGTCATGCCGCTGCCGGCCGGTTTCCTGGCGTCGGTCGACCTGGTCGTGCCCAATGAGATCGAGGCCGCCGAGCTCACCGGTGAGGCCGACCCGGTGCGCGCCGCCGAGGTGCTCAGCGCCGGTCACACCTGGGCGATCGTGACGCTCGGCGCCGAGGGTTGCGTTGTCGCGTTCAACGGTGAGGTGCTGGGCCTGGCGCCAGCCCGCCCGGTGACGGCCGTGGACACCACCGCCGCCGGCGACACCTTCGTGGGCGCCCTGGTCGCCCGGCTGGCTTCCTTCACCCTGCCGGAGCAGCTGAGCGGCGCCGGCATCACCGAGGAGCGGATGATCGATGCCGTGCGCTGGGCCACCGTGGCGTCGTCGATCTCGGTGACCCGGCCCGGCGCCACGAGCTCGATGCCCGGCCTGGCCGAGGTCGCTGCCGTCCTGGCCTGAGCGGCCGCTTCCGCGCTGCAACTGTTGCCACTGCGGACAATTGCACCCGGTGCGCCGGGTGCAATTGTCCGCACGGGGAACAGGTACCGGCACCTCGTGCGGAACGGGGTGCGGCTAGGGGATCAGCGGCAGTTCCGCCGCGAGGTCGGCGCGCGCTCCGGACGCGTGGATGCGGCCGGAGGCGATGCCATCGCTCCAGGCCAGGGTGCCGGTGGCGAGGCTGAGCCAGGTGGCGACATCCGTCTCGACGACGTTGGGCGGGGTGCCGCGGGTATGCCGGGGGCCGGCAATGCACTGCGTGGCGCCGAACGGGGGTACCCGCACCTCGACGGTGTTGCCCTCGGCCTTCTCGGCCAGCAACTGGAGGGTGTACCGCACGGCGAGCGCCCGGGTGTCGCGCGTCGCACCCGATTCGTCGGCCAGGTACGCGCTCACAGCGGTTCTGCCCAACCCGTCATCGATCCTCGCGCGTGCCATGCCTCCAGTCTGCCGCTTCGCGGCCGCCGGGGTGAGCAGGCGGGCGTGCGGGAGCGCACGACCTCGTTCGCCGGGTAGCCTGATCCGGTGAGAATATTGGTCCTCGGTTCCGGCGCCCGCGAGCACGCCATCGTCACTGCCCTCCTGCGCGAGGAGCCGCGACCCTACGTGATCGCCGCTCCCGGCAATGCCGGCATCGCCGCGGACGTTCCGGTGGTGGACCTCGACCCCACCGATTCCGACGTGGTCACCAACTTCGCCCAGGAGCACAACATCGACCTGGTCGTGGTGGGCCCCGAGGCTCCCCTGGTGGCCGGTGTGGCCGACGCGCTGCGCACCCGCGGCATCCCGGTGTTCGGGCCCGGCCAGGCCGCCGCCGCCCTCGAAGGCAGCAAGACCTTCGCCAAGCGCATCATGGACGAGGCCGGGGTACCGACCGGCCGCGCCGTGCGAGCCGGCAACCTCGCCGAGGCGCAGGGCGCCCTCGACGAATACGGCGCCCCCTACGTGGTCAAGGCCGACGGCCTTGCCGCAGGCAAGGGTGTGCTCGTCACCACCGACCGTGACGACGCCCTCGCCCACGCGGTGCGCTGGCTGCAGCACGGCGCCGTGCTGGTCGAGGAATTCCTCGACGGCGCGGAGGTCTCCCTCTTCCTCCTCAGCGACGGCCACAGCGTGCTGCCGCTCTCCCCCGCCCAGGACTACAAGCGCCTCGCCGACAACGACGAAGGCCCCAACACCGGGGGCATGGGCGCCTACTCCCCGTTGCCCTGGCTCGACGCCGGTTTCGGCAGCGAGGCCGCGTTCGTGGACGAGGTCATCGAGACCATCGCCCTACCCACCGTGCGGCAGCTCGCCGGCGAGGACACCCCGTTCATCGGGCTGCTCTACTGCGGACTGATCCTCACCGATGCCGGCATCCGGGTGATCGAATTCAACGCCCGCTTCGGCGACCCTGAGACCCAGGTGGTGCTGCCGCGCCTGGTGACGCCGCTGTCCGGCCTGCTGCTGGCTGCGTCGACCGGCGAGCTGGCCGGGCTGCCCCGCCCGGAGTTCTCGGCCGAGGCCGCGGTGACCGTGGTGATCGCCAGTGAGAACTATCCGGAGACCCCGGTCACCGGGCGCCCGATCACCGGGCTCGCCGAGGCCGCTGCGGTGGCCGGCGTGACCATCGCGCACGCCGCGACCGCCGTATCCGGCGGTGAGCTCGTCGCCACCGGCGGCCGGGTGCTCAGCGTGGTCGCGGTGGGTGCCGACTTCACCCAGGCGCGCGCCCGCGCGTATGAGGCCGTCGGCCTCATCGGTCTGGCGGGTTCGCAGCACCGCGGCGACATCGCCGCCAAGGTCGCGAACTGATGGCCGCCATGCAGCTGGACGGCTGGCAGCACGTCTACTCGGGCAAGGTGCGCGACCTCTACGTGCCGGCCGGCGCGACCGATCTGGCCACAGCCGAGCGGGTGCTCGTCGTCGCCAGCGACCGGGTGAGCGCGTTCGACCACGTGCTCGAACCGGGCATCCCCGGCAAGGGCGAACTGCTCACCACCCTGAGCCTGTGGTGGTTCGACCAGCTCGACGGTGTGCCGAACCACCTGGTGCCCGATCACCGGGTCGACAGGACGAGTCTGATCCCCGCCGCCGTCGCCGGCCGCGCCATGCTGTGCAAGACCCTGGACATGTACCCGATCGAATGCGTCGTGCGGGGGTATCTCACGGGTTCCGGCTGGCTGGAGTACCTGGCCAGCCAGACGGTGTGCGGCATCCCGTTGCCCGCCGGCCTGCAGAACGGGGACCGGCTGCCCGAGCCGATCTATACCCCGGCGTGGAAGGCCCCAATGGGCGAGCACGACGAGAACATCTCGTTCGAGCGCACCGTGGAGCTCGTCGGCCCCGATGTCGCCGCGGCTCTGCGGGATGCGTCGCTGGAGATCTTCCGGCGCGCGTCGGTCATCGCCGAGACGGCCGGGGTGATTCTCGCCGACACCAAGTTCGAGTTCGGCGCTGACCGCGCCACTGGAGTGCTCACCCTCGGCGACGAGGTGCTCACCAGCGACTCCAGCCGGTACTGGGATGCCGCGCGCTGGCTGGCCGGCAGCACCCCGAGCGAGCGGATGGCGAGCTTCGACAAGCAGATCGTGCGCGACTGGCTGATCGAGCACTGGGACCAGACCGGCACCCCGCCCGAGCTGCCCGCCGAAATCGTGGAACAGACCGCGGCCCGTTACCGCGAGCTACTGACCCTGCTGACCACCGCGTAGCGGGGCGGCAGGCGGCGGATGAACCCCTAGTCTGGCGGGATGACCCCGGACGCCACCGCCGACCCGATCGCCACCGCCGGCCCGAGCGACGACAGCGCCCCGGTCGACGACACCGTTGCGGGGCCGCACGGGCCCATCCCGGTGCGCTGGTATTCACCGCGGGGAGCACCAGCCGCGGGCACCGCGCCGATTGTGTGGGTGCACGGCGGCGCGTTCGTCCGGGGCGACCTCGACCTGCCGGAGACCCACGAGGTCGCCCTCGCCCTGGCGGCGGAAGGCTATCGCGTCGTCACCGTGGACTACCGCCTTGCCACCCCGGGGTTCCTGCGGCCGGCCGGGGCGCGCATCCGCTACCCGGTGCCGGGCGACGACGTGCTGGCCGTGGTGCGGGCCGTGCACCGGGACCACCCGGATGGCGTGATCGTCGGCGGTGCGAGCGCCGGCGCGTGCCTCGCGGCGGGGGCGGTGCTCCGGCTGGCGGCCGGGGGCGCCCCGCCGCTGCGGGGAGTGTTCTTCACCTACGGAATCTTCCACGCCCGCCTGCCGGAGCTCTCCCGCGAGGTGCGCAGCCGGCTGCGCGGCCGGCGGCGGTTCCTGCACGCACCGACCCTGCTCAACCTGCTGAATCGGTACTACGCGGGTACGGCGGCCGCGCTGGCAGACCCGTTCGCGTTTGCGGGCGGCCACCCGGTCGCCGGGTTCCCGCCCACGCTGATGATCGACGCCGAGAGCGACTCGATCCGGGCCTCCGGCGAGGCGTTCGGCCGGGAACTCACCGCTGCCGGTGTGCCGGTGGAATACCGTGTTCACGCCGGTGCCGCCCACGCGTTTCTGAACCGGCCGCGCGACCCCGGCTTCGCCGCAGCGATCCGGTCGATCGCCGAGTGGGCCGGCCGGGTGTAGCCGAGCTTGTTCTCCCGTCCCGTCAAGGAATAGCGGGGCGGACGAATCCGTTGACCGTGACGTGACTCGATCCTCTTCCGAACTGCTGGCCGCCGACACCGGAATGGGCGCCGTGACGCTGCGTGTGGGCGACCTCGACGGCATGATCGGGTACTACCGCGACGCGGTGACCCTGACGCTGCTCAGCCACGACGGCCCTGTCGCCGTGCTCGGTCGGGGCACGACGCCCATCGTGATCCTGCAGCACGCTCCCGAGCTGGCCGCCGCCGCACCCCGCGCCGCCGGCCTGTTCCACACCGCGATCCTGTTCGACACCCAGGCGCAGCTCGCCGCTGCGGTGTACTCGGTCGCGTCCAAGCATCCGGGCACGTTCACCGGCAGCGCCGACCACCTGGTCAGCCAGGCGTTCTACTTCACCGACCCCGAGGGCAACGGCATCGAGCTGTACTGGGACCGTGCCCGCTCGGAGTGGAGCTGGACGCACGGCCAGATCGAGATGGCGACCCTGTACCTGGACCCCAACGCTTTCATCACCGAACACCTCACCGAATCCGGGCTCAGCGACCCGTCGGCCGGCAACGCCGTGGTGGGCCACGTGCACCTTTCCGTGGGCGATGTCGCCAGGGCCCGCGAGTTCTATGTCAACCGGCTCGGCTTCGCATCCACCGCGACGGTGGGCGACTCGGCCCTGTTCGTCTCCGCCGGCGGGTACCACCACCACATGGCGATGAACACCTGGAACAGCGTCGGCTCGGGCAAACGCCGCCTGGCGCTCGGCCTCGGCCAGGTGGAGATCGTGCTGCCCACCAGCGACGACCTCGGCCAGCTCGGCGAGCGGATGGCCCATTACGGCGTGCAGACCCGCCACGACGGCCAGGTGCTCGGCTTCGACGACCCCTGGGCGAACCAGATCCGGGTGCGCACGGCGTAGCCGGCGCGCCCGGGTGCCGAGTTGCGCGCGAGGTCTCGCGGCACGGGTCGGGTCCCGCGGCACGTGTGGGAACACGTGCCACCAGGGCGAACACGTGCCACGAACGGGCGTATACGTGCGGGAGCCTGGGTGATCGGGCGCGGGCGGGTCAGCCGGCGGCGCGGGCGCCCCGGGCGGCGCGCTTGGAGCGGCGGGTGAGGCCGTGCACGGTGGCCTGGAACTCCTTGACGCTCAGGGGGCGACCGGGCAGCTTGGGCCGGGCCTTCTCCGGGCTGCGCAGGCCGTCGAGCACCAGCGACAGCTGCCGGCGCCACTGGCCGGTGTACCCACCGCCGAGGGTCCCCAGCGACCCGATCATGGTGATCACCACCGCGAGGTCCATCGAGTCCACGTCCGAGCGCAGGTCGCCGTCCTTCTTGGCCTGCGCCACGAGCGACAGGATGTGACTCTCGAACTCCACCGACGGCCGGGCCGTGGGGTCGATGACGGCCATCCGTTTGAGAATAGGTGGCAGGGACGGGTCGGCCACCAGCCATTCGGCGAGGCGCTCGGTGTAGAGCACGAGGCCGGCCCACGCCGTCGGGGCCGTCTTGATCTCCTCACGCACGGCGAAGAGCTCGGCGATGGCGATGTCGTAGAGGGCGCGTACGAGGTCGTCGCGGGTGGGAAAGTTGCGGTACAGGGTGGCCACGCCCACATCGGCACGACGGGCGATCTCCTCGAGGGAGGCATCCACACCGTGCTCGGCGATCAGGCTGCGCGCCTCATCGATGAGGCGTTCACGATTCTGCCGAGCATCACGACGACGCGGTTGGGACGCGTCCTGCGGAGGCCGTGCGGAGGATGTCATGGGAGCGAGTCTAGATCTTCTTCCTCCGACCCCGCGGAGGCAGGCCTCCTCGCCCGCTCAGGCCGGGCGGCGGGCTGCTGCAGGACTGGCGTGTCGCCGGGGCGAGCAAAGCGGTGTTGCGGCCGCGACCGGGAGCAGCGCACAATGCAGGAACCGGTCGAGGCGCGATGCGCGCCCCGCGGAAAGGACACAGTGCCAGTCGAGAACAACAGCCGCGACCTCGAGGCGACGATCGTCACCGACCTCCGCGAGCGGATGAGCTACGGCGGCTACCTGGACCTGGCCACGCTGCTCTCGGCGCAGCGGCCCCCGAGCACCCCCGCGCACCACGACGAGTTGCTCTTCATCATCCAGCACCAGACTACCGAGCTCTGGCTCAAGCTCGTGCTGCACGAGTTGCGCGCGGCCGCCGAGAACCTGCGGCACGACCGGCTGCCGCCCGCGCTCAAGGCATCGCCAGCGTCAAGCACATCCAGCGCACCCTCACCGAGCAATGGTCGGTCCTCGCCACGCTGACGCCCACCGAGTACGCCCAGTTCCGGGACTTCCTCAACTCGTCGGGGTTCCAGTCGTTCCAGTACCGAGCGGTGGAGTTCGTGCTCGGCAACAAGCATCCCCGCATGCTCGAGGTCTTCGCCGACGACGCCGACGCCCTGGCGCTGCTGACCGAGGTCTACCAGGCGCCGAGTGTCCACGACGAGTTCCTGCGTTACCTGCACCGACAGGGCTTCGACATCCCGCTCTCGGTGCTCGAGCGCGATGTGACCGAGGCCTGGGTGTTGCACCCCGAACTGGTGCATACCTTCCGTGGCATATACGAGAACGAGACGGAGAACTGGACCGTCTACGAGGCGTGCGAGGAACTCGTCGACCTCGAGGACAACTTCCAGCTCTGGCGGTTCCGACACCTGAAGACGGTGCAGCGCATCATCGGTATGAAGCCAGGCACCGGCGGGTCCAGCGGGGCCGGGTTCCTGCAGAAGGCGCTTGAACTCACCTTCTTTCCCGAGCTGTTCGCGGTGCGCACCGAGGTGGGCCGGTGACGCCGGTCTTCCCCGGGTTCCTGGATGCGCACGTGCACCTCGCCCTGATCGACCCGGCGCGGCTGGCCGGCGCCGGCATCGGCCGGGTGCTCGACCTCGGCGGCTGGGCGCCGGACGGACGGCTGCTCGGCGGCACGGCCGATGAGCAGGCCGCCGAACAGGCCGCCGGCACTGCCGCCCCATCCGGGTTGCAGCCGGAGACTCGCTTCGCCGGCCAGTTCCTCACCGCCCCCGGCGGCTACCCCAGCCGGCAGGCCTGGGCCCCGCCCGGCAGCAGCTGCCCGGTGGCATCGCCCGGGGACGCTGCCGCCGCCGTGGCCCGGCAGGCCGACGCCGGTGCGGCCGTGATCAAGGTCACCCTCAACCCGATGGCCGGACCGGTGCTCAACGCCGACACCCTCGCGGCGATCGTGGCGGCCGCGCAGGAGCGGCTGCTCCCCGTCGCCGCCCACGCCGAAGGCCCCGGCCAGGCCGCGGCCGCCTTCCGAGCCGGCGTCAACCTGTTCGCGCACACCCCGTTCAGCCAGCGGCTGCCGGACGACGCCATCACGGCCATGGCCGCCCGGATGACGTGGATCAGCACTCTTGACATCCACGGCTGGGGCCAACCCACCGCGGCGTTCTCCACCGCGAGCGACAACCTGGCCCGCTTCCATGCCGCCGGCGGCCGGGTGCTCTACGGCACCGACCTCGGCAACGGGCCGTTGCCGGTCGGCCTCAACCGGCGCGAGATCGAGGCGCTGCTGGCTTGCGGCCTCTCCCCCGATGATGTGCTCGCGGCCCTCACGGCCGACTTCCCCCACGTCCCGGCGGGCGGGCGCGCCGCATCCGCCGCCGAAGCATCGACCGCCGCGCCCGGCCGGGTTACCGTTATACCCGGCGATCGACCCACCGACCCGAACGACCTGACCGGTTTCACCGACTGGCTGCTCGGCGCTCGCTCCCTGCCCGCCAGCGTCCTCCCCCGGACCGAACTCGAGGACCTCACATCATGACCCAGCACGACACCGCGGCGCCAGAGGGCACCGGCCTGGACGCCCAGCTCGCCTTCGCCCGGCGGATGGACCGGATCGACGGCCTCGGGCACTACCGGCGCCGGTTCGTGGGCCTGGGCGACACCGCTCCGGCCGGCAGCGCGGATGCGGCGCCCTCCGTCGTATACCTCGACGGCAACTCGCTGGGTCGCCCCACCACCGCCAGCGTGGCGCGCATCACCGAGTTCCTCTCCGGCGCCTGGGGCAACCGGCTGATCCGCGGCTGGGACGACGAGTGGATGCAGCTGCCGCTGACCATCGGCGACGCCCTCGGTAAGGCCGCGCTCGGCGCCGGTCCCGGCCAGGTCTACATCGGCGACTCCACCACCGTCACGCTTTACAAACTCGCCCGCGCCGCGGTGGACTTCCTGCCGCAGCGCACCGAGATCGTGCTGGACACCGACAACTTCCCCACCGACCGGTACGTACTCGCCGGCATCGCCGCCGAACGCGGCCTCACCCTGCGCTGGATCGAGTCCGGCACCACCGCCGGCGTCACCGTCGACCAGGTGCGCGCCGTGGTCGGCCCGCGCACCGCCCTGGTCGTGCTCAGCCACGTGGCCTACCGGTCCGGCTATCTCGCCGACGTGCCCGCGATCACCGCCGCCGTGCACGAGGCCGGCGCCCTGGTGCTCTGGGACCTGTGCCACTCCGTCGGCTCGGTGCCGGTCAACCTCGACCTCGACGGCGTCGACCTGGCCGTGGGCTGCAGCTACAAGTACCTCAATGGCGGGCCCGGCGCCCCCGCGTTCGGTTACGTGCGCGCCGAGCTGCAGCCCGACCTGGCACAGCCGATCCAGGGCTGGATGGGCGCCGCGGACGTGTTCGCGATGGGCCCTCAGTATGTGCCGGCCGCGGGCATCCGCCGGTTTCTGAGCGGCACCCCCGCGATCGTGGGCATGCTCGCCATGCGGGACACCATCGCCATGATCGACGAGGTGGGAATCGACCAGGTGCGCGCCAAATCGGTGGCGCTCACCGAATACGCGCTCGAACTGGTGGACGCCTGGCTGGTGCCGATGGGCGTCACCGTCGCCTCGCCGCGCGAGCACACCCACCGCGGCGGCCACCTGACCGTGAACCACCCCGCCATGCGGCAGGTCACCCGGATTCTGTGGGAGCACGACGTGATCCCGGACTTCCGGGCGCCGGAGGGGCTGCGGATCGGGCTGGCGCCGCTGAGCACCAGCTTCGTGGAAACCTACGACGGGATCGCGGCCATCCGAGACGTGCTGCGAGGCATCCTCCTCGGCCAGGCCGGACTCGGCCCCGTCCAGGGACTGTAGAATCGACGCATCCGCCCCCGACGTCTTACGGAAGTGACATGACAACCATCGTCGTAGAAGTTATGCCCAAGGCAGAACTGCTCGATCCCCAGGGCAAGGCCGTCGCCGGCGCCCTCCGCCGCCTCGGCAAGACCGAATTCACCGGCGTGCGCGTCGGCAAGCGGTTCGAACTGTCCGTTGACGGGCCCGCGGATGCGGCGCTGCTCGCCGAGGTGCAGGAACTCGCCGACACCGTGCTCTCCAACTCTGTCATCGAGGACGTCACCGGAATCTTCGTGCTCGAGGCCGCCGCCGGGGAAACGCTCTGATGCGCATCGGCGTCGTCACCTTCCCGGGCTCGCTCGACGATCGTGACGCCCAGCGCGCGGTCCGCCTGGCCGGCGCCGAGCCGGTGGCCCTGTGGCACGGCGAGCACGACCTGCACGGCGTGGATGCGCTCGTGCTACCCGGCGGGTTCAGCTACGGCGACTACCTGCGCGCCGGCGCGATCGCCAGTCTCTCGCCGATCATGGCCGAGGTCATCGACGCCGCGAACAAGGGGATGCCGGTGCTCGGCATCTGCAACGGCTTCCAGATGCTCACCGAAGCGCACCTGCTTCCGGGCGGCCTGATTCGCAACGAGGCCGGCGCGTTCATCTGCCGCGACCAGCGGCTGCGCATCGAGAACACCGACACCGCGTGGACCCGTGGCTTCACCGCCAACCAGGAGATCACCATCCCGCTGAAGAACGGCGAGGGCGGCTTCATCGCCTCCGCCGAGACCCTGGCCCGTCTCGAGGGTGAGGGCCGCGTCATCGCCCGTTACCTCGACGTGAACCCGAACGGCTCCCTGAACGACATCGCCGGTGTGAGCAACGAGCGCGGCAACGTCGTGGGCCTGATGCCGCACCCCGAACACGCCGTCGAGCCCGGCTTCGGCCCCGACACCGCCGCCGCCATGCGCAGCGGCGTCGACGGCCTGGCGTTCTTCACCTCGGCAATCGAGCGATCGCTGGTCAATGCGTAGGAACCTGCGCCGAGTTGCCCTGTTGCGGACGAGTTGCCCCGGTGCGCCGGGGCAATTCGTGCGTTAAGGGGCAACTCGCGTTCAATCGTTCGACGGATGCTCCGCTCAGGTGGGCCTGACAGGCTGGAAGCAGTCCCACAGCACCCCCGCCCGCCACCCATGCCTCCAGGAGATCTCGACGTGTCACCCCGCCTGCTCTACCGCACCCTGTCCATCGCCGAGGCGATCACCTGGACCCTCCTGATCACCGGGATGCTACTCAAGTACGTGTTCGCGCCCGGCGAGTTCGGCGACGCGGCCGTTCGGGTGGCCGGGTTCGTGCACGGGCTGGTGTTCCTGGCCTACGGGATCACCGCGGTGCTCGTGGGCGTCAACCAGCACTGGCGGCCTCGGCTGATGCTCGTCGCCGTGGCGACCGCCGTGGTGCCGTACGCCACCATCCCGTTCGACCGCTGGCTCGAACGTCGCGACCTGCTGGCCGGCGACTGGCGCAGCGACGCCACCGACGACCCCCGCGACCACACCGTGGCGAGCCGGTTGCTGCGGGTCGGGCTGGCCCGACCGGTGCTGTTCGCATCCGTCCTCGCCGTGGGCCTGGTCGCCGTCTTCACGACGCTGCTGGTGGTGGGCCCTCCCGGCGGCGGCGCCTGACCCCGGTGCCGGTCACCGCAACGGGTCCCGGCCGATAATCCGGCCGGCGTCACGCGCGAAGCGGTGACCCGACGACATCAAAACGGAAACCGCCGAACGTGCCCGTCAGCAGCGGACGGGCCGCGGCGATCGCCTCCTGCACCTCGGGAGGGTCGAGTGACGCCCGGTGTGCGGCTGCGTCCTCCCAGAGCTCCACCACGAACACCGTGTTCGGCTCATCGTCGTTCACGCCCACTTCGTACGACAGACACCCGACCTCACCCAGGCGGTCGTTACGCCGCACGAGATGAGCGACGAGTTCGTCGCGTTTGCCGGGAACGGTCTCGAGTGTGCCTACATTCGCGAATGCCATGCCCCGAGGGTAGCGCGCGTCGCGCCGGTGCGACCGTGTAGGGTCGGTGCTGTACACGGGAGTCCGGTAAGCCGGGCTGAGAGGAAGCTACTCAAGCTTCGACCGTTGAACCTGATCTGGATCATGCCAGCGCAGGGAGAACGCACTCGACAAATTCCCGTGCCCTGTTCACTGACAAAAGGCGCGAAATGACCACCATCCCTACCCTGCCGGATGCCGCGGCGACGCCCGCGGCCACCTTCACTCCCCCGCAATTCGGGGTCGGTGCCCGCGTCACCCTCGCGGTGATGAGCGAGCGCTATGCCGACATCATTTTGGCTGCGATCCGGAGCACCGATCCCACCGGACTCACGCTGGAGACCGGCGTGGTCAGCACCTTCGTCGGTGGTGCTGAGCCCGACATCGTCCGGTACCTGACCGACCTCATTGCCGCCGCCGGCCGGTCGGGCCACCACGTGAGCGCCACCGTGCACTTCTCGCGCGGATGCCCCGGCGAGGTCATCTGCGAGCTGCCCGGCGGCGCCGGACCGCTGCACAGCGAGATTCCCGAGGTGCCGGCGACGGGCATCCGCGCCGCCGGCGAGTGGGCGCTCTACCCGCTCGACGACGGCGGGCGCCCCGGCACCACCCCCGACCACATGCGGGACATCTACGCCGCCATCGACTACGCCACAGCCAACGGGAGCTTCGTCGCGTCCGAACACTTCGTGACCCGGCTGGAGGGTGACCTCGCCACAGTGATCCAGACCGCCGCCGCAGGGTGGATCCTGGTCGGCCGCAGCGTGCAGCACGTCACCAGCCACCTCACGCTGTCGATCAACAGCCCCTCAGCGCTGTAACACCCGGATTCGCCGACGAGCCCGGCGCCCTGTCGCGCCCGGCTCTCCAGGCCACATCCGGCCCCTCTCACTTTTGTTGACCCACATTCGAAGGATTCCGCCATGCCCGCATCCACCGTTGTCCCCACACCCTCGGCCCCAACCGGCACCCGCCGCACCAGCCGCTTCACCCTGAAAGACCTCGTGCTCATCGTCGTGCTCGGGGTGGTCTTCGGTTTCCTCTACTGGGCGCTGGTGCAGGCCTGGACCGGCCTGTCGATCCTGCTCGGACCCGCCGGCGACCTCGCCCAGCACGTGCTGCTCGGCGGGTGGCTGCTCGTAGCGCCCATCGCCGTCGCGATCGTGCGCACCCGGTTCGCCGGTGTGATCGCCGAGGTGATCGCCTCCGTCATCGAAGTTGTCTTCCTCGGCTCGGCCGTCGGGCCGATGCTCCTCGTCGCCGCCGCCATCCAGGGGGTCGGCAGTGAGCTTCCGTTCGCCCTGCGGCGCTACACCTCCTTCGGCTGGGGTAGTTACGCGCTGTCCGGGCTGCTCGGCGCCGGCTTCGTGTTCGTCTTCTCCGCCTTCCGGTCCGGCTGGTACGGCCAGGACCTGTTCTTCCTCCGGCTGGCCATCCAGCTGGCGTCCGGCGTGATCCTCGGCGGGCTCCTGGCCAAGGTGATCGTCGACGCGCTGGCCAAGACGGGCGTGGTCGACAACTTCGCCATCGGCCGCGCGCTGCACGCCCAGGCGCGGGGATGACCGCAACCAGCGCACCGGCATCCAGCACCGCACCGCCCGCCGTCCGCTTCGAGGACGTGTCGGTCACGTTCCCGCGCTCCAACCGGGCCGTGCTGGCCGGCGCCTCCTTCACGATCGCCGCGGGCGAGCGGGTGGTGGTGTTGGGCCCGTCCGGCGCCGGGAAGTCGACCCTGCTGGCCATGGTCACCGGCGTCGTTCCGCACTCTGTGATCGCCGACGTGACCGGCACCGTCACCGTCGGCGGCCGGGACACCCGGGACACCGAGGTCGTCGACCTCGCGTCGCTCCTGGGCGTGCTGCCACAGGACCCGGACTCGGCCGTGTGCCTGCCGGGCGTGGAACAGGAGCTCGCGTTCGTGCTGGAGAACCGGGCGGTGCCGCCGACCGAGATCTCGGCGCGGATCGACGGCGCCCTCGCCACCGTCGGTGCCGCAGCTCTCCGCGGCCGCGCGACCGGCACCCTCTCCGGCGGCGAAAGCCAGCGCGTGGCGCTCGCTGCCGCGCTCATCGGCCGCCCCGAGATCCTCGTGCTCGACGAACCCACCTCGATGCTCGATGCCGACGGCATGCGCCAGGTGCGGGACGCCGTCGACGCGGCGGCCCGGCCCGGCACCGTGGCCGTGCTCCTGGTGGAGCACCGGCTGGACGAGTACGCCGGCAACCGCGGCATCGCGGGCCTGCCCGAGCGGTGCATAGTGCTCGGCGCCGACGGCGGGATCCGGCACGACGGGCCCACGGCATCCGTTCTGCCCCGGGCTGCGGGCGAGTTGCACCGGGCCGGCTGTTGGCTGCCCTGCGAGACGGAACTGCAGGCCGCCCTCGGAATCCCCGGCGGTATCGCTGAGCCGGCCGTGCGGCGGGCGCTTCTCGGTCTGGCTGGCGACCCGACAGGGGCCGACGCTCCGCCGGCCACCGTGGCGGGCGCCGTGGTGCTGGCCGGGCGTGCCCTCGGGGTGAGCCGCGACCCGGTCCCACGACGCACCGGACGGTTCCACCGGCGGCGGCCGGGCGCCGACCGCCGCGCTCTGCTGAGCGCCGTGGACGTCGAGTTGCGTGCCGGCGAGATAGTGGCGGTCCTCGGGCGGAACGGCGCCGGCAAGTCGTCGTTGTTGCTGACCCTCGCGGGCTTGCTGACGCCGACCGGCGGCACGGTTGCCGGCGAGCGGCCCGGACTGGTCTTCCAGAATCCGGAGCACCAGTTCCTCGGCAACACCGTGCGGGAGGAGGTTCTGGTGGGTTTGCCGGCCGATGCCGGGCCGCGGGTGGAGCGGCTGCTCGAGGAGCACGGGCTCGGCCGCCTCGCCGACCGGAACCCCTACCGGCTCTCCGGAGGGCAGAAGCGGCGGCTAAGCCTCGCCGCGATGCTCGCCCACAAGCGCGCCAGTCTGCTGGCGGACGAACCGACGCTCGGCCTGGACCGGCGTTCCACCATCGCCACGATCGCCGCTTTCCGGCGGGCGGCCGCCGCGGGCACCGGCATCCTGTTCTCCAGCCACGATGTGCGCACCGTCGCAACGGTTGCCGACCGGGTTCTTCTCGTGGCGGACGGCCGGATCGTGGCGGACGGCCCGGCCATCGAGGTGTTGCGGGGCGGTGAGCAGCTCAGGCGCGCCGGGGTCACCGTGCCGCCGTTGGTGGCCTGGCTCGTCGCGACGCTCGATTCCGGCGCCCGGGTGCGGCGGGTGCTCGACGCCCTCGACGCGTCAGTGGACGCCGGCGACCGCGGGGCACCCGCGCCCGACCCCGGGACCGCCGGGCCGGCCGCTGCCCCAGCGGTGACCCGGTGAGCTGGGTCGGCGCCGTGGCGGCCTCCCCGCTATCGCGGCGGAACCCCACCGTGAAGCTGGCGCTCCTCTTCCTGGTCTCCCTCCTGCTGCTCGTCGTGTTCGACCCGGTCACCCCCGGAGTGCTCTACCTGCTCGGTCTCGCTGCCGTACTCGGCTTCGCCCGGATCCCGGCACGCACGCTGCTGCTGGCGCACCTGCCGTTCGTCGGGTTTGCTCTGGGGATCCTCGTGGTCAACGCCCTGAGCCGGCCCGGCGAGGTTCTGGTCGACCTGCCACCGATCCGGGTGAGCGTGGAGGGACTCGTGGTGGGATCGGCGCTAGCGCTGCGCAGCATGGCCATCGGCATCCTGTCGATCGGTTTCATCGCCACGACCGACCCGGTGGCGCTCATGACCAGCCTCCATCAGCACGCCAGGCTGAGCGCCCGGGTGACGTTCGCGGTCCTGGCCGGCTACCGGATGCTGCAGCAACTACCCCGGGAATGGCAGGTGATCCGCCAGGCGCAATCGGTGCGGTCGCCGCTTCGCGCTCGCGGCGGCACCCGGTTCGGGGTGCGTGCGTTCGGCACGGCCGCGTTCGCCCTCCTGGTCGTGTCGTTGCGGCGCGGCGAACGACTGTCGCAGTCCCTGGAGTCCAGGGGTCTCGGCCGTGGTCCCCGCACCGTGTGGCGTCCGGTGCCACTCGGCCCGGCCGACGGGCTGCTCCTCGTCTGCGCGCTCGGCGCTGTGCTGCTCGTCATGTTCGTCGTCGGCGCCCTCGGCCTCAGCCTCGGGCCCGACACCCTGTTCTAGCGGGCAGCCCGGCACTCGGCACGTGTTTGTCGAGCGCGGGCTCCGCGCCGCTGCGCGGGTGGCGCGCCACCCGCGCAGCGGCGCCTGACCCGCGTAACTCCCCGGGCGGCACCCACCGGGTCGCGGCCGACCCGGCCCGGTAGACTAAGCAGGTCAAGCATCCGCTATCTCTGGGAGAACGCCACTCGTGACCGCTGTTTCCAACCCATCCTCCCGCGGCGTCGCTGACACCGTGACCAATGCGATCAACACTCCCGAGAAGGAGCAGCCGTACGCCGCCCTCGGGTTGACGCCCGGCGAATACGCCGAGATCCGCACCATCCTGGGCCGCCGGCCCACCTCGGGTGAGCTCGCCATGTACTCGGTGATGTGGAGCGAACACTGCTCCTACAAGAGCTCGAAGAAGTACCTGCGCCAGTTCGGCGACAAGGTCTCCCCCGCCATGAAGAAGAACCTGATGGTGGGCATGGGCGAGAACGCCGGCGTCCTCGACGTGGGTGAGGGCTGGGCCGTCACCTTCAAGATCGAGTCGCACAACCACCCCTCCTACATCGAGCCGTTCCAGGGCGCCGCGACAGGCGTCGGCGGCATCGTACGCGACATCATCTCGATGGGCGCCCGCCCGGTCGCCGTGATGGACGCCCTCCGCTTCGGCGACATCAACGACCCCGACACCGCCCGCGTTGTGCACGGCGTGGTCTCCGGCATCAGCTTCTACGGCAACTGCCTGGGCCTGCCCAACATCGGCGGCGAGACCTGGTTCGACTCCGTCTACCAGGGCAACCCCCTGGTCAACGCGCTTTCCGTGGGCGTGTTGCGGCACGAGGACCTGCACCTGGCCAACGCGACCGGCGCGGGTAACAAGGTGGTGCTCTTCGGCGCCCGCACCGGCGGCGACGGCATCGGCGGCGCATCCATCCTGGCCTCCGACACCTTCAGCGAGGGCGGCCCGACCAAGCGGCCCGCCGTGCAGGTGGGCGACCCGTTCGCCGAAAAGGTGCTCATCGAGTGCTGTCTCGAGCTGTACCGCGAGAAGCTCGTCGAGGGCATCCAGGACCTGGGCGCCGCGGGCATCTCCTGCGCCACCAGCGAGCTGGCCTCCAACGGCGACGGCGGCATGTACATCCAGCTGGAGAAGGTGCTGCTGCGCGACCCGTCTTTGACGGCCGAAGAGATCCTGATGAGCGAGAGCCAGGAACGCATGATGGCCGTCGTCACGCCGGAGAAGCTCGCCGGCTTCCTCGCCGTCGTGGAGAAGTGGGACGTGGAGACCAGCGTGCTCGGCGAGGTCACCGACTCCGGCCGGCTGATCATCGACTTCCACGGTGAAGAGATCGTCAACGTCGACCCGCGCACCGTCGCCGTCGATGGCCCGGTCTACGACCGCCCGGTGGCCTACCCCACCTGGATCGACGCCCTGCAGGCCGACAGCGCCTCCGCCCTGCCCCGCTTGACGGATGCCGCCACCCTGCAGGAGCAGTTCCTCGCCCTGCTCGGCTCGCCCAACCTGGCCGACCCGAGCTGGATCACCGACCAGTACGACCGCTACGTGATGGGCAACACCGCCCTGTCCTTCCCCGACGACGCCGGCATGATCCGCATCGATGAGGAGTCGGGCCTGGGCTTCGTCATCGCCTCCGACGCGAACGGCCGCTACTGCCAGCTCGACCCGTACCGCGGCGCCCAGCTGGCCCTGGCCGAGGCGTACCGCAACGTGGCCGTCACGGGCGCCGTGCCGGTGGGCATCAGCGACTGCCTCAACTTCGGCTCCCCCGAGAACCCCGAGGTCATGTGGCAGTTCTCCCAGGCCGTTACGGGCCTCGCGGATGGCTGCCTCGAGCTGGAGATCCCGGTCACCGGCGGCAACGTGTCCTTCTACAACCAGACCGGCGACCAGCCGATCCACCCGACCCCTGTCGTGGCCGTGCTCGGCGTGATCGACGACGTGGCCCGCCGCGTGCCCAGCGGCTGGCAGGACGACGGACACAACATCTACCTGCTCGGCATCACCCGCGAAGAGCTCGACGGCTCCGCCTGGAGCGCTGTCGTGCACGACCACCTCGGCGGTGTGCCGCCCGTGGTGGATCTCGGCCGCGAAGCCGACCTCGCCGGGCTGCTGCACGCCGCGTCGATCGAGGCTTTGATCGACAGCGCGCACGACCTCTCCACGGGCGGCCTCGCGCAGGCTCTCGCCGAGGCCGTTCTCCGGTTCGGTGTCGGCGCCCGGGTCTGGCTCGGCGACATCCTCGAGCGCGACGGCATCGACGCATCCGTTGCCCTGTTCTCGGAGTCGACCGGCCGGGTCCTTGTCTCCGTGCCCCGCGAGGACGACGTCAAGTTCCTCGGCCTCTGCGAAGGCCGCGACTACCCGGTGCTGCGCATCGGCGTGACGGATGCCACCGCTCCCCAGCTCGAGATCCAGGATTACTTCACGGTGCCGCTCAGCGAGCTGCAGTCGCGGCACCGCAGCACCCTGCCGAACGCGTTCGCGTAGCGACCTTCGCGAGAGCGGGTGAAGGGTTGCTTCAGCACCGCTGACGAGCCCACAGCACCGCTCTCGCGAGCAGCGCCGCCCGCCGTGTGGAGCCGGTCAGTGGCGGCGCTGCAGCGGTGACCGGGGCGGCATCGTAGCCAACGCCGCGTTGTAGCGCATGCGGGGCGGATCGGCCGCGAGGGCGTCGAGCGACGCCGCGGTCGGGTCGGCGAGCGGGAACGCCGTGACCAGGCGCATCCGCCCGCCCTCGCACACACCGTAGACCAAGGCGGCGCTGTCGCGGCCGCGTGCGCTGAGCACGGTGGTGCGAAAGAACGTGCCGCCGCCGGGCACTTCGTCGTCGATCACCAGGAGGTCGCCGCGACCGTGCGCGAGATGGGCCAGGTGCGGCAGGGTGGCCTGCGTCACGCGCTGCAACACGGTCTCGCCGGCCGATTCCGCCGCCTCGAGCAGGAACGCGCTGGGCGCCAGGCCGAGCAGCTCGGCCAGCTCGCCGTTCCGCCAGCGGTCACCCTTGAGGCCGTACGGCGTGGCCACCTTCGACAACAGGTAGCCGTAGACATGCAGCACCCCGCGTTACCGACCGGCCACTCGGCCTCGAGGCCGGCCGCGGCGTGCAGCGCCTCGAATTGCGGGCCGTGATGATCTGCTCGCTCCACGGCCCGGCAGCGGCGCCGACGCCGCCAACCCGATCGACGGCTACGACCTCGTCCGGGTACTCGCCGAGAGCTACGCCGTGCCCGCCGGTGTGCGCAGCAGCGCGTACCTGGCGAGCCGGGTCGAGCTCGCCACCGCGGCCGCGCCGGTGATCGCGCCGACCGGCCTGGCCGAGTTCCTGGCCGAGGCCCGGCCGAAGGCCCACCTCGTGCTCGCGACGAATGTCCCAGCATCCGGATCCACGAGGCCTTGGCCTCCCTGGGCCTGGCCGGCGCCTTCGACACCGTGCACACCTCGGTGGGCAAGCCGGCCGGCTTCGGGCCGCTGCTGGACGAATTGCTCGCCCTGTTGCCCGCCGACACGGATGCCGCCACCGGCCTGACCAGCATCGGGGACGTCTGGGCGAACGACCTCGCGCCCGCACACGCCCGCGGAGCCACGACCGCCCTCGTCGGCGGCCACCTGCCGGCCGGCGCCACCCCGACGGTCACCGCAACGCATCTGTACGAGCTCTACCCGGCCCTGCGGGCCTGGCTCGATACCGCTTCGTCGGGCGCGCCCGGCACGCGCAGGTCCGAGGGCGTGCGTTCGTGAGGTGGACCGGTAACAGCGACGCCACCGTGACAAGCCGTATTTTGGGAGGCGAACCGGTGGATCTGCTCGAGCTGGACCGAACCGACTTCACGTTCCAGTAGGCGAAGCGCTCCACCGGATTCGACGGCAGCGAGTTGCCGATCGTCACCAATCAGGCGCACGTGAGCGCCGTGGCGTTCGGCGATTCGGGTGACTTTGGCCAAGTTGACGGTGCCGGCCATGCCGGCCATGCCGGCCTCGTCGACCACGACGATATCGCCCGGACGCAGCTTCAACTCGTCCGGTTGGCGACTATCCGGTGTCGCGTCGCCGTGGGTGTCGTAGGCACCCACGAACGAGTGGATCGTCGCCGCGGGCACGCCCACGGCGTCACGGAACACGGTGGCGGCAGTTGCGGATGGGGCCAATTCGATCAGCCGGCCGCCGGCGTGCTCGGTGGCGCGGGCCGCCAACGCCAGCGCGGTCGTTTTACCCGCCCCGGCAGGGCCCGTCCCCACGACCAGCAGCGTTCCCGACGTCGTGAACTCCCGGGCCAGGGCCCGCTGTCCCGCGTCCAGCGGACCACTGTGGGCCGCGGCGGTCCAGTCAAACTCGGCTACGGCGACCGGCGCGATTGTCCGGGTGCGGGCAGCGTCGAGGAGGGTATCTTCGGCAGCCAATAGGCCGGCGGAGGTGAAGAGCATGCGGCTCTTATGATCGTAAATGCTCGACCCGTCACGACGGGTCAAGGGTTGGAACGCACCGTGCGGAGCGGGCGATGTGACCGCGATTGAGTCCGTCTCCAACGCTCGCCGGGTGATCTGCTCGACGGTGCCGGCTGGCACAGCTCCGCGGCTGGTTTCGTTCTGGACCCAGCGGCGGGCTTCGGCTTCGATCATGTGCGGCCCCCAGACCGCGTGGTGCTCAGACACCGTCGCGACGACCTGGCGAGCAGCACGGTCGATATCCACCAGGCGCGGCTCAGCTCTTGTCTCGTCCGTCGCGTGTGCGGCGGCACGAGCATCCAGAAGGAGGTTCCGGATGGTGGCGGTGCCAACGCGTTCAGTGCCTTTTGCGGCCCACTCGGTGCGGAGCGCTGCGAGGGAGCGGGCGTGCAGTTTTTGCGCGCGGGTGTCGAGGGTGGCTTGCTGGGCGAGCTTGATGCGGGCGGCCGCGTCGGGGGAGCGGCCGTGGCTGGCGCGGTAGTCCTTCTCGAGCTGGCCGACTGCCTTCTTGATATCTGCAGACCGGGTCGAGAACTGCGAGGTGAGGCGCTCGTCGATACCTGCGATCTCGGCCACGGGGCATTTGCCCGGGGTGACTTCGCGCAGCTCCGTGGTTAGGCCCAGCGTGCTGGTGACCTCGTCCTGACGCGCTGGTTGTAGAACTCGGATGCGGCGACACCCTGCCGGTGGAGAAGCTTGGAATCCAGGGTTCGCCACTTGCCGTCGACCCCCTTGACCTTGTTCGCGACGACTAGGTGATCGTGCAGTTGCGGGCCGCCGTTGCGGGAGTCGTAGTGTCGGAACAGGGTCGCGATCAGACCGCCCTCGACGTCGATCTGGGCGACGCCGTTCGTGCCGGCGCGGGTGGCGACAGCCTCACGCTCGAGGTACTTCACCGTGTCAGCGATAGCGACCGCCTGCGCGGCCTCGATCGCCTGACGGGTGGGTTCGTCACCCAGGCCCCAGAGTAGGGACACGCTCTTGGCGGGGGAGAAGACCAGGTCGAATCCGGCGACGGCTTGTTGCGGCGGCCGGGTCGCCGCGGTGATGAACCGGCCGAGCTCTTCCTTGTCCGCGGCCGGACGCCCCTTGGCCTCACGAAACGCCAGGGCGCCTTCGCGGGCCCGGATCACGCGTCGCTCGGCAACGCTGGGTTCACGTCGTTTCGTCTTATCGACGTCGGCGTATCCGGCCTCGATCTAGTCCTTCAAGTCGGTGCCTCCGGTGCTGTAGCCGTAGTACGACCGCCCCAGTTTGGCCTCCGCGATCGCCCCATCCGCGGTCTTCCCCTGGGCCTGTGCGGCGGTGATGATCCATTCCGCGTCTGGGTGCAACCCTTCACCGTAAAGAGCCTTCATCTGCTCCTCGGTAACCGTTCCGGTCACGCCAAGAGCGGTCAAGCCACCACCGATCCAGACACCGGGAGGGTTGCCATCCTCGGTGTAGTAATCGCCCAGCTCACGGCCGTTCTCGCGCTTAACGTCACCGGTCACGGTCTCGCTCGTGTAGTACGCATACCCGTCTCCCGCGGAGAGGATATGCATGGTCATCACACGCACAGTTTGCCTCGTTGATTACTAATGCCAGAGGAGTGACGGATTAAATGACGAAGAATGAGGAAAGAAAGCGGCCGGGATCGATGAGACTACGGCTGTGCTTTGAGACCAGGGGAGTGCACGGAGCCGACGAAGAACGAGGTGAGTACAGTAAACGCGGTCGAAAAGCAACGGCCGAGCTAGTCTGCAGCAACTGACCTCGCTCCCAATGCTCAGCTCCAACCCCTACCGGGCGGCTTTTGCGGCGCGGCCCGGCAGCTCGCCCGTGAGAAGTCCGCACAGTTCCGTGAACGCGAGGACAAACTAGAGTCCCTGGCCGTCGATTACTTCACGTACCTCGAGCAGATAGACGAGGTAACCGAGCTGGCAGAAAAAGAGATCACCCGCATCCGCGCTTAAGCGGAGAAGAACACCGCCGCCCGGCGCACAAGTGCAGCCCTAATCATCGACGAGATGCTGACAACGGGTGCATCCCGCGCCGAAGTTGCCGGGCGTCTCGGCATCGCCACACGCGAGATGAAGCGAGCCGCGCTAATCCCTGCAAACCTTGCCGGCGCTGTTCGCCCGGACGACAGCACCGCGACGAACACGCCTGCCGGCCCATAGGTGCGTGCAGGAATGCTCCGAACGACTGTCTGGCAACCACTTGGCCCGATGACAACCGGCTCATCCTCGATAAAGCTCACAACCGTGTCCGCGGCGCCACCCACCCGCCCGCTAAACATCCGATCTGGGAACAACCTGTCCCAATTGGTCAACGAGCTGTTGGCCAATTCCCCAGCGACTGAGGCAACCCAGATGTCTGCAAACAAACGCTCGCGGTTTGATCAGCTGTAAGGCGCTGCGCGGGTCACAGGTTCATCGATTCTCTGATCATCGCTGTGGCCTCATGGAGGCTGTAGCGCTGCTCGAGGATGTCCAAGATGGAGCCCTCATCGAGTCTTGGACCGGATCTCCCAGACCTCGCGGCCATCTCTCGGACGGCCCTCAAAGCGAGCTGGGGGTTCATTTCAACAGTGTCCCGACAGAACTCTCTCGCGCTCAGGATCTTGATCTGCGGCGGTATCCGGTCACTCGGGAAATCCTTCGCGTTCTCGGTCACGATCGCCCCTGCTTTCGCTAGGACCGCGGCGGCGACCACGTGCTCGTCATCGATATCGGGGAGATCAAAAGTGCCCTCCAGCGGCTCCCACCCCTGAGTCTCAGCATCCGGGAACATGAGACGCATCTGCCGGACCAAGGCGGCCGCGCGCTGTGCTGCTTCACCATCGCTCAGCTTTGGCCCGCGCTCAGTAAGCTTCACAGCCTCATTACGTTCGACCTCATCCAAGACCGCGCTACTCCACGCAGGCATATCAATCGCTAGGGAAAGCAGGAAGTCCCGGAGGGTGCTGGGCCACAGCACGCAGCTATCTAAGAGGGCGGTAAACACCCGCTTAGTCTGTCAGTGCGCCAGCCCTCGCCCGACGCTGAGCACCCAAGGCACGCCGAGTCTGGCGCGCCCGCTCCAAGATCTCCTCAACAGGAGTCTCGTCATCAAGAGTCGACCGCATCTCCTCAAGAGCGTCATATTGCTCTTGACGACGTCGATCCCGAAAAGCCATCACATCAACAAGAAGCACTCTTCGATGAGTGCCAACTCGCTCAAAGGGAAGCTTCTGCTCATCAAGGAGCTTCACAAGCGTGGGCCTACTGATCCCAAGGAGATCCGCCGCCTGCTGAGTGGTGAGCGTCTTCGACTGCGGCAAAATACTCACTGCAAGCCCCCGCTGCATAGAGTCAATTACCTGCAGGAGCACCCGATGGATCTCCTCTGGAATCTCCACCTGGTCACCCATTGCGGCGCCGGCCAAGAAGTAGTGCGGAACAGGGGCTTCTCGACCGGCAGCCTCATGCGCCGCGAGGAAATCGTGCACCCGTGCGACACCAGCCACATCGTCACCTACGTATGTCTGTGGGCTCAATGCCACCGCATTACTCATAACCACTCCCTATCCGAAAAAAACGTAACACACTTGTGTACATTTCGACTGAGAAATGATTAGCTCGTCATCGCCGAGCCGCGAGGGCGACGATAAGCCCCAGGCAAAACACGCGCCGTCTTGGATCCAGGCGGAATGGACCGCAAAGCTGGCGCCGATCAGGGCGAGGCTGGGGGCGCGGTCAGTGGCGGTGTCGAGTTTGCGCCCGTTGGCACCGGCTTGGTCCACGAGCGAGCTGCCGTGATTCCGGCGATTCCCGCGATGGCCGCCAAGATGAGGGCTGTTGGCGTTAGGCCGAGCGTTGCACCCAGGATGCCGGCGAGTGGGTAGGTAATGATGAAGCAGGCGTGTGAGAGCGAGAACTGGGCTGCGAACACGGCGGGCCTGGTGGTGTCGTCGGAATAGCGGCGCAGAAGCCGTGCCGAGGGCGTGAGAATCAGCGATGTCGCGGCGCCCAGCACGAACCAGACAACCAGCACTCCCCACCAGGTCGGCAGTGAAGCCGGTGCGAGGGCCAGCAGCGCGACGGCCACGAGTCCGACCGGGAGGATGGCGCTGCCGGCCAGCATCACGCGGCGATCGGGATACCGATCCAGTACCCGGGGCAAGCCGAGCGCGACGACCATGGAACCGAATCCGTAGCTGGCCAGGGTGATCGCGAAGTCGATTTGGGTGCGGCCGAGATTGTTTTGCACGAGGATGACGGTGTTGACGATCACCATGGCGGTGGCCGCGGCCACGACCAGGTTCATCGCCAGGAGCGCCCGCAACTGGGGTGTGCGCCAAAAGGCACGCGCCCCGCGGGTGAGCCGGTCAACAAACGGTGTGACGGCTGGTGGCTTCATCGTTGGTAGCACGGCCGATATCACCAGGGCCGCGGAGCCGATGAACCCCAGGGCTGTTCCCACGAACAGGGAGTGGTAGCTGATCACGGTCAGAAGTGCCGCTGCGAGAATGGGGCTGAGTAACGACTCCAGGTCGTAGGCCAGACGGGACAGCGAGAGCGCCCGGGTGTATTCGCTCTCCTTGGCCAGCACGTCAGGGATGAGGGCCTGGAAAGCGGGCGTGAAAGTAGCAGACGCGGCCTGGAGCACAAAGATCAGAACGTAGATCTGCCAGGCCTCGGTAACGAACGGCAACGAAATCGCCACGGCCGCCCGGAGGACGTCCGAGGACACCAGCAAAAGTTTCCGTGGCACGCGGCTGGTCAGCGCGGACACGACAGGTGCCACACCGACGTAGGCGAGCATTTTGATCGTTAGAGCGATGCCCAACACGATGCCGGCGTCTCCGCCGGCCAAATCGAAGGCCAGCAAGCCCAACGCGATCGTGAGCAGCCCGGTCCCGATCAACGCCACCACCTGGGCGGTGAAGAGTCTGCGGTAGGTAGGGTTTCTCAGCACGTCAAGCATGTGCGCCGGGGTCCGACTCGGCGTTACGGACGTCGTGCGGGTGTCGGTGATGAGCGGGGATAGCGTCCAGGGCGTGCTCGGCTTGGAAGATGGCGTCGGCGACCAGCTGGCGGGCATGCTCATTCGCCAGTCGATAGAACACCCGCGTCCCGTCCCGGCGGGTGGTCACGATCCGGGCCATGCGCAGCTTCGCCAGATGCTGGGACACCGCGGCTTGCGATTTATTGACCCGCTCCGCGAGTTGATTGACCGGGAGCTCCGTATCGCGCAGCGCCAAAATGATGCGGATACGTGTGGCGTCGGCGAGCATCGCGAAGATCTCGACGGCCAACTCGACATACTCACCATCAACATCCAACGTGCAAACATTCGTATCTGCATTCATGCGAATATAATTGCACATAGGTCATGCCGGGGGTTGTGGTGGCCCCGTGACGACGGTAACGGGGCCACCACGGTTCACTCGCGGCGCCGTGTCTCCCGGATCAGAAGGGCCACGGCGATTCCGACGACCAGGACGAATCCGCCGCCGAGGGCCAACCCCAGCAGAAGACCGGACGAGTCAGAGTTGCCCGTCTCAACTGCCCCCTTGGGGTCTGTGACATCGGTCCCGCAGGACGCTGGTGTGCTGCTTCCCTCCGATTCGCTCGTGGCGTCGACGGGTTGGTAGTCGAAGGTGTAAGTGTCGGAGATGGGGTGTCCGTCGGCGGACACCACCTGCCACTGCACGGTGTATTCCCCGCCGACGCCCAGGGCCGCGTCGGACGAGATGACGGCGCCGGCGAGTGTTGTGCAGCTTGTTTCGTAGTACCGGTCATCGGGACCGATGACCTGGATCACGAACGCGTTATCGATCCCGCCGAGGTTCAGCAGGGTGTCACTGAACGTCAGCGCCACCGTCTCGACCTCGGCAACGGTTGACCCTTCAGCCGGGGAGCTGGAGATCAGGGCGTCGTGGGCTGTCGCCGGCGCCGCGGCACCTCCAAAGGTGAGCAGCAGGACAGCGGCAATGGCCGCCACCCCCGCCGACACGGAACGCAGTCGCTGCGCCATGGTCAGCTACGGGGGGTCTTACGGCCGAACACCGCGAAGGCGCCCAGCCCGGCGCCGATCGCGGCCAGGACGAGCGCCGCAATACTCAAGCCAACTGCCAGACCGGAACCGTCGCTTGAGGTGACCGCCGACGCCGACTCGGTGCCGTGATCATCGGTGACCGTTTCCTCGGTGTCAGCGCTGTCGTGTCCGTGGCCTCCGGTGTTGGGCTCGTCGTTGATGAAGATGACCGGTGCCGGCTTGAGGGAAGAGTCGGCTTCCACCTCCTCGGCTGTGGCCGTCCAGTTGGCGACTTCACCATCGTCATAAGTCTGCACGGCGGGAAGCACAAGGCTTCCCACGTCCGGGAGCGGGCCAAACGATACGGTCCACTGCTGGAACTGGCCGGGTGCGATCCCCGCGCCAGCGTCGGCTTGGAAGATGATCCGGGTGGGTGCTTCAGTGATTTCGTTCTCCCCCACGGTGACGGGCTCCGGGAGGTCCTCCGTGATCACCGACGTCGTCCACCCCGGCGTGGGCTGGTAGGACACGCTGACAATGGGAGTGTCTGTCGGCAGCTCAATTTCGAGGGTGGTCGTGGTGGCGGTGGCTGATTCGTTCAGGGCCTTGAACTCAAAGTTCGAGTACGTCCCGGTGTCTGAATCGTTGGGGGTGACGCTCACGTGCGCCGATGCGGCCAGCGGGGCAGCAAGAGCGAGGGCAAGTCCAACGCCGGCCGCGGTAAGGGAAGCGGACAGGGTGCGCTTATTCATAGGAATCTTTCGTTCGAGGGCATGCCGGAAATCGCATAAAGCGCACGGCGCTACCTGGATATAGAAAAAGAGTGTGGGTGCGTGGTTTAGACCACGACCGACGGCGGCCCTCGATGCCGCATCGGAGACAGCTCAGCGAGCGAGGATGCCAACTCGGCGAAAACTACCGACGGACGCGTCAGACCATGAGGCCACAAGGTCGTGGCTGGCACGCGGATCAGTGCCACGGCAATGCTCAGACCTGTCAGCGCGAGCACAGACCAAAAGGCTGCTTCCCCGTAGCGGAGGGCGAGGATGGTGATCATCGCTGCGATCAGGTGCGCGGGCCCCATAGCGAAGCCCTGGCCGATCAGGTCCGGGTCGAGTGTCTGGGAAGAATCGTTGATCGGCAGGGCCGTTGCACCGTGGGCGTGCCCGGAGGATTGTCCCAGCGTGAGAGATCCCGAACCGCTCCCCAAGCCCAACGTGGCGTGGAAAAAACTCTGACTCCCCATCACCGTCACCGACAGGCGAACCCAGGACATCGACGTTCCCGCGAGGAAGACAGCAGCGGGCAGAGTAAACGCCAACGCGATCACGATGCCCAGAGTTCCTGGCGCCCCACCACCGGCCAAGGCGTGCATGAACCCCGCGACAAAAGTCGCCACAAGTGCAGCGATGAAGCCACGAACGACCCGCGCCCACCGCGTTGCCATCGCACTCCGTCCTGGGTCATGGCGCACAGCGCACCACACAATGCCCCCACTGTCCCATCACCTTCACACTCCGACGTGTGCAGAGGGCAGGGGCGACGACCGCTCCCAGGAAACCACCGGTCTGACGAGAAAACTGGCACCAGATCCTGAAAAATGCTGCGAATCCAATCAGGTGTCGGATACCAGTGGCACCGCTCACTACAGCTCTGTTAGCGGCCATGCCAAACTGGGTGTTTTCTACCCAACGTCGCATCACTGGATCAAATTGGGGGCTGTTTCTTGAGCCTATCGAAGTGCACTTGAGCTGGTTCCCAGTTGCGGGATTCCCGTGGACGAGCGTTGATCTTTGCGGCGACTTCAGCGAGGCGTTCGGGACTGTGCAGGTTCAGGTTGGTGCCCTTGGGAAAGTACTGGCGGACGAGCCCATTGGTGTTTTCGTTGGAGCCGCGTTGCCAAGGGGAATGCGGGTCGCAGAAGTAGACCGGGATCGTCGTTTCTTTCTTGAACTGCAGATACTCCGCCATCTCCGATCCCTGGTCCCACGTCAATGACTTACGCAGGTGCGCTGGCAACGCTGACATGGCCTGACCGACGCGTTCACGGACCGTGGCGGCGTCGCGCTTCCCGCTCAGGTGTACGAGCAGCAGCATGCCGCTGGTGCGTTCCACGAGGGTCGCAATGGCTGAACGGTTAAATGTTCCGCAGACGAGATCGCCCTCCCAATGGCCGGGGACGAGGCGACTATCGACCTCGGCAGGGCGCTCGCCCAGTAGCGGGCCGGAGAACCTCGAACGGCGTTTCGTCGTGTGACGGTGGCTCAGTCGCCCGCGGCGCCCGGTTCGGAGATGACGGCTCATTCCCCGGGATAGTCCGCTCGCGTGCGACGAATACAGAGCTTGATAGATGCTTTCATGTACGACGTGCATCTCGGGCTGCCCCGGATAATCGATGCGCAACTGGTGGCTGATCTGTCTAGGGCTCCACTGTTCGAGAAGGTGTTTGGAAATGGCATCCCGCAGCTGTGGGTTCCCGGCGATCTTGCCCGGCCGAGGGCGTTTGCGCGCAGCGTCTGCCAGCACTTGGGCCACTCGAGGGGCATATCGTTTCAGGCGCGGCGACCGGTTTCGGATCACCTCACGGCTGACCGTTGACGGGCTTCTGCCGATTTCGGCCGCGATTTGACGCAGGCTCTTGCCGACCTGCAGCCCATCAGCGATCTGAATCCGCTCGCCCTCGGACAGGTATCGCGGCGAGATTACCGGTGGTGCCTTCAGCGAGATCGGTGCGTACGTCGTCGCGTGTCCGTGCCCATTCGTCACTGTCCGCCCATGCCGCCACCGCATGCCCGTGCGCCGGTTGATGTTCAGCGTTCGGCACGCCTCGGCGTTGCTGATTCCTTGCCTCATCAGCTGAGCATATTTCTTACGCGTCTCGACCATCGGCAGTGCGCCGGCAACCTTCTGCCGTTTTCTTGGACTATCTGGCATCGCTTCTCCTGAAGCTCAGGTGATGCGACGTTGGCTAGAAACCGCCCAGTTCCTAATGGCCATTGACACAGCTTCACTGCGCACACCAGAGACAGCCCCGGAAAGGTTTGGGCGATGATCTCCGACCCAGCTTCTATCGCGAGACCTTCGGTATCCTCTACGCATGTACAGGACATCTAAGGAGCCGTCTCCCGATGGTCATAGACCTTTCGTCTCGACCCAGCCCCACACGACGACAGTCGAGACGTCATGAACGGCGACCTTGTACTAAACATCACTCTCGTCCTCATCTTCGTCTTGGTCGGCGGCGTTTTCGCCGCTACCGAGATGGCACTCGTTACGCTCCGAGAAAGCCAGATCAATGCAATCGCGGCCCGCGGAAAGCGCGGTGAGAAGGTTGCGGCGCTGGCACGTAACCCCAATAAGTTCCTCGCCGCCGTACAGATCGGCGTCACCGTCGCTGGATTCGCGTCCGCCGCCTACGGGGCCGCCTCGATCGTACCCTCAGTCGTCCCGCTGTTTGTCGGGTTGGGCCTCAACACAGCGCTTGCGTCTACGCTTGCCACGATCGCACTGACTTTAGTAATCGCGTACCTATCTTTAGTGCTCGGTGAACTCGCCCCGAAACGCCTCGCGATCCAGCGCAATGCAGCATTCGCGTACGCCGTCGCTCCCGTGCTCAACGGTTTTGCAATCATCATGCGCCCTGTTATCTGGCTGTTGTCGGTGTCGACGAACCTGATCGTGCGTCTACTCGGCGGAGACCCGCACAAGACCGGCGAAGTAATGACCGAGGAAGAACTACGCGACATAGTTTCAAGCCATGAGGGGCTACCCGAAGACGAACGGCGGATCCTCGACGACGTGCTCTCCTTACGGCATCGTCAACTCAGCGAGGTCATGAGACCCCGACCCGAGGTCGCCGCAGTAGATGGAACCGCAACCCTTCGCGAAGTCGCTGATGAAGTGCACGACCAACCGTATTCGCGATACCCGGTCGTCGACCGCACCATCGATGACGTCATCGGCTTCGTCCACGTTCGAGACCTAAACGAGGCCATCGCGGAGAATCCCGACAAGCCCGTTCGAAACATCATGCGCACAATCTCGTACTTCCCAGCAACCGCAAGAGTGCTCCCCACACTCACAACGATGCGGGCACAAGGTCACCAGATCGCCGTCGTAATCGATGAGTACGGCGGCACCGACGGTATCGTCACCCTCGAAGACCTCGTGGAAGAAGTCGTGGGTGAGATCTTTGACGAATACGACACCGACTCTCCCGTCCGCGACCTCCAGTCAGAAGGAGGCGCGATCGATGGCCGACTCAACTTCCAGGACTTTGAAGAAGCAACCGGTGTTCGTTTGCCCGTGAGCGCTTCCGATACCGTCGCTGGATTTGTCATTGAGCGGCTCGGGCGGCTCGCTCGTATCGGTGACGTCGTTCAACTCGACGACATTAGTTTGCAAGTCACGGCAATGGATCGTCGCCGCATTTCAGAAGTGCTCATCATCCCGAACGGAGAGACGCCGAAACCGCCATCTCCAGAACCCAATCAGAATCCTTGAGTATTTGAGGTCTTGAGAGCCACCCGATCGTGCGGTTCAGAGCCAGCGATCGTGCGGAAGAGAGCCAGTGGCGGTGTGTCTAGGAGCCACTGGCCCTCTCGTTCGCCGTTAGGCGGTGGCGAGG
>NZ_JAODBG010000057.1 GCF_025463825.1 Cryobacterium sp. | reverse complement strand
GCCTACTTCGTGCCCGCGTTCAGCGGCCTGTTCGCGCCGTACTGGCGCTCGGATGCCCGCGGCGCGCTCGTCGGGCTCACCCGGTTCGTCAACAAGGGGCACATCGCCCGGGCGGCGCTGGAGGCCACGGCCTTCCAGACCCGCGAGGTGCTGGATGCCGTCAATGCCGATTCCGGGGTGCCGCTGACCGAACTCAAGGTGGACGGCGGCATGATCAAGAACAACCTACTGATGCAGTTCCAGGCCGACATCATCGGCGTGCCCGTGGTTCGCCCCGTCGTCGCCGAGACCACCGCGCTCGGCGCCGCATACGCCGCGGGCCTTGCTGTCGGGTTCTGGAGCACGCTGGACGAGCTGCGCTCGAACTGGCAGGAGGACAGCCGCTGGACCCCCCAGCTCAGCGAGGAGGAAAGCGCCCGCCAGCTGCGGAAATGGAAGAAGGCCGTCACCAAGACCTTCGGCTGGGTCGACGAGGACGTGCTGTAACCCCGCTACCCTCGGTCGCGCTCCTGCGATCAAACCGCCGGCCGGCTGCCTGCCCCGTCATTCCGGGGCCCGGCAGCCGGCCGGCGGACGGAGGGGTCAGGCGTGGCTCGCGGCCACCCATTGGAGGAGCTTCGCGGCCGCCGCACCGGAGTCGATCGCGTCCGCCGCGACGAGCAGCTTCGCCCGGAACCGGTCGAGGATGCTGACCTGGGACTGCGCCGGGTCATGGGCGAGGTCATACGCAACCAGTCCGGCGGCGGCGTTCAACAACACAATGTCGCGGACCGGACCGGTCTGGCCCGCCAGGACGGAGTGCACCACGCCGGCGTTGTGCTCCGGTGACCCGCCGACCAGCTGATCGATCGTGGCACGCGGGATGCCTAGGTCGCGCGGGTCGATGTCGTGTTCGGTGACGAGGCCCCTGGAGACCTCCCAGACGTGGCTGTGGCCCGTCGTTGTGAGTTCGTCCAGGCCGTCATCGCCGCGGAAGACCAGAGCGGAGGCTCCCCTGGTCTGGAACACGCCGACGAAGAGGGGCACCCGGTCGAGGTTGGCGACGCCGACGGCGGACGCCTCCGGCCGGGCGGGGTTCACCAGCGGGCCGAGGAAGTTGAAGACGGTGGGAATGCCGAGGTCCGCCCGGACCGCGGCGGCATGCCGGAAGCCCGGGTGGAACGCCGCCGCGAAGGCGAACGTGATACCGGTGGCATCCAGGACCGCGGCGACGACGTCGGCCGACAGGGTGAGGTCGATGCCGAGCGCGGCGAGCACGTCGGACGAGCCGGAGGCGCTGCTGGCCGCCTTGTTGCCGTGCTTGATCACCGGTACGCCGGCGGCGGCGCACACAATCGATGCCATGGTGGACACGTTGACCGTCCCGAACCGGTCACCACCGGTGCCCACAATGTCCAGTCCCATGGAATTCACGTTCAGCGGAACCGCATGGTCGAGGATCGCATCACGGAAACCGACGATCTCGTCGACGGTCTCCCCCTTCGCCCGGAGCGCCACCAGGAAACCCGCGATCTGGGCCTGCGAGGCCTCCCCCAGTACGATGCGTTCCATGCACCAGGCGGCATCCGCCACGCTCAGGTCTTCCCCGCGCAGCAGGGCATCGAGTATTTTTGGCCAGGACTGGGATTCGAGCATGCTTCGATCTTAATCAACTCCGGTCACCGCCCCGCAATTCCGCCCCCATCAGGCACTAGTTAGGGTGACCTAACCTGAAAATCGGGACGCATGGCACTTCAGTATGAGAAAAACCTGTGGCGTCATCGGCCATAATGGAATAGTGACGACGACTTCAATTACTCCTCGGGCGACCCTCCCCGTAGTGAACAGGCCCAACAGCGTGGCGGTTGGCACCATTGTCTGGCTGGGCAGCGAAGTCATGTTCTTCGCCGGCCTTTTCGCCATCTACTTCACCCTGCGCTCCACCGCTCCGGAGCTGTGGCAGTTCGAGACGGAGAAGCACAACTTCACCTTCGCGCTGGTGAACACGCTGATCCTGGTGTCCTCCTCCGTCACCTGCCAGTTCGGTGTCTTCGCCGCCGAGCGCCTGCAGGCCAGGTCCACCGGATGGAAGCCGAGCCAGTGGGGCATGGTCGAGTGGTTCTTCCTCACCTACGCCCTCGGCGCGATCTTCGTCTCCGGCCAGGTGCTGGAATACGCCACCCTCGTCTCCGAAGGTGTGACGCTGGCGTCCAACGCCTATGGTTCGGCCTTCTACCTCACCACCGGTTTCCACGGCATCCACGTGACCGGCGGACTCATCGCCTTCCTCCTGGTGATCGGCCGCGGTTTCGCGGTCAAGAACTTCGGGCACAAGGAAGCCACCAGCGCCATCGTGGTTTCGTACTACTGGCACTTCGTCGACGTCGTCTGGATCGGGCTCTTCCTGGTCATCTACGTACTTAAATAACAAGCAGGAGCGGACACACTCAGTATGCCCAGGACTAAGAAACCTACCCACGGCCCGTCACGCCGTTCCGGCCGGCGCAGCCCTCTCGCGAGCGTCGCCCTCATCGCCATCGGCCTGCTCTTCACCGGCGGCGCCTATGCGGCGTTCAGCACCACCACCGCAAGTGCAGCCACGGACACGGCCTCCCAGCAGACCGTTGCCGAGGGTGAGAAGCTGTTCGCTGCGAACTGCGCGACCTGCCACGGCCTCAGCGCCGACGGCACCACCACCGGTCCCAGCCTGATCGGCGTGGGCGCCGCGTCCGTCGACTTCCAGGTCGGCACCGGTCGTATGCCCATGCAGATGAACGGGCCGCAGGCCGAGGTTAAGCCGGTTCAGTTCACCGAGGAGCAGACCGCCGCCCTCGCCGCATACGTCGCGTCGCTCGCCCCAGGCCCTGCCATTCCGGACGCGGAATACCTCGATGCCGAGGGTGATGCCGCCTCCGGTGCCGAGCTGTTCCGCATCAACTGCGCGATGTGCCACAACGTCGCCGGTGCCGGCGGCGCCCTCACCGAGGGCAAGTACGCGCCCTCCCTTGACGGCGTCACCCCGCAGCACATCTTCGAGGCCATGCTGACCGGCCCGCAGAACATGCCCGTCTTCAACGACATGAACATTTCGCCTGAAGACAAGCGCGACATCATCACCTACCTCAAGTACGTGGAGAACAACCCGTCGCCGGGTGGATTCGCACTCGGATCCCTCGGACCGGTGTCGGAGGGCCTCTTCCTCTGGATCTTCGGCCTGGGCGCGATCGTCGCCCTCACTGTGTGGATCACGGCGAAGTCCAACTGATCGGCAGCCGGTAATGACACAGCGAACACAACGTGCACCACACACAGCGCCAATGAAGGAGAACAATGGCCAGCGATGACACCAGCGGGAAGGACCTGACCGCCGCCGGCTCCGCGAGCGTCGAGCACGGTTCGGCCGCCGCGGGCACCGCAGTCGTCGCCCGCGACGCCGTGGCCAACCCGGGCTTCCCGCCGCACCGGCCCCGGGTGACCGACCTCGACCCCAAGGCGGACAAGCGCGCCGAGCGCACCGTCTACACCCTCTTCTACCTGTCCATCGTGGGCAGCATCTTCGCGATCGCCGCGTACATGATCTTCCCGATCGTGCCCGAGGACCCTGGATCCGTGCGCCTGAACAACCTGTTCATCGGCATGGGCCTGGCCCTGGCGTTGCTGGCGCTCGGAATCGGCGCCGTGCACTGGGGCAAGGCCCTCATGCACGACGTCGAAGGCATCGACGAGCGCCACCCGGTCCGCGGCAGCGACGAGACCCGCGCCCGCGCCGTCGAGATCTTCCAGGAGGCGAACACGGAGTCCGGCTTCGGTCGTCGGACCCTGATCCGCAACAGCCTGATCGGCGCTCTCGTCGTCTTCCCGCTGCCGGCCGTCGTTCTGTTCCGTGGCCTCGCGCCGCAGGACCAGGACCCCGTCGCGCTGCTGAAGCAGACGCTGTGGGAGAAGGGCACCAGGCTCACCCTGGACCCCACCGGCACCCCGATCAAGGCCTCCGACGTCACCCTCGGATCGTCGTTCGCCGTCATCCCCGAGGGCCTGACGGACCTCGAGCACGGCAAGCTCGAAGAGAAGGCCAAGTCGGCCGTCATCCTGGTCAGGATGAAGCCCCAGGACCTCAACGAGCTGCCGGAGCGCGCCGACTGGTCCTACGACGGCATCGTCGCGTACTCCAAGATCTGCACGCACGTCGGCTGCCCCGTCGGCCTGTATGAACAGCAGACGCACCACCTGCTGTGCCCGTGCCACCAGTCGCAGTTCGACGTGGCCGAACACGCGAAGGTCATCTTCGGACCGGCCAAGCGTGCCCTCCCCCAGCTCCCCATCGCGGTGGACGCAGAGGGTTACCTGATCGCGCAGAGCGATTTCCTTGAACCCGTCGGACCGAGCTTTTGGGAGCGACAGTGAGTACCACAACCAATATGACACCCGCCGAAACGAAGAAGTCCGGCGGCTTCACCAGCGCCGCGGCGAATTACCTCGACGAGCGCACCAGCATCTCCACCGCGGTCAAGGAGCTGGGTCGGAAGATCTTCCCCGACCACTGGTCCTTCCTGCTCGGTGAGGTGGCGCTGTACAGCTTCGTCATCATCCTGATCTCCGGCTCGTTCCTGACGTTCTTCTTCCAGGCGTCCATGGCCGAGGTGCACTACGACGGCTCCTACGTGCCCCTCAAGGGCGTGGAGATGTCCGTCGCGATGGCCTCTTCCCTGGACATCTCCTTCGATGTCCGTGGCGGCCTGCTCATGCGTCAGGTGCACCACTGGGCGGCCCTGCTGTTCGTGGCCTCCATCGGACTGCACATGCTTCGCATCTACTTCACCGGTGCGTTCCGTAAGCCTCGCGAACTCAACTGGGTAATCGGCTTCGTGCTGTTCATCCTCGCCATGGCGGAGGGCTTCACCGGCTATTCCCTCCCCGACGACCTGCTCTCCGGTAACGGGCTGCGGATCATCGACGGCATGGTCAAGGGCATCCCCGTCGTGGGTACCTGGATCTCCTTCCTGCTCTTCGGCGGTGAGTTCCCGGGCACCGACATCGTCGGTCGGCTCTACTCGCTGCACATCCTGCTGCTGCCCGCCATCATCGTGGCGCTGATCGCGTTGCACCTGCTCTTCGTGGTCGTGCACAAGCACACCCAGTACCCCGGAGCGGGACGCACCAACAACAACGTCGTCGGCTACCCGATTCTGCCGGTCTACGCCGCGAAGGCCGGTGGATTCTTCTTCATCGTCTTCGGCGTCGTCATGCTGCTGGCCTCCTTCTTCACGATCAACCCAATCTGGAACTACGGTCCGTACGACCCGTCCCCGGTTTCGGCAGGAACCCAGCCTGACTGGTACATCGGCTTCGCCGACGGCGCCCTCCGCCTGATCCCGCCGGGGTTGGAGTGGGTCTGGTTCGGTCACACCTGGTCGTTCAACATCCTGATCCCCCTCGTGGGACTGGGCCTGTTCATCGGCGTGGTGTTGTCCTACCCGTTCCTCGAGGCGTGGGTGACCGGCGACAAGCGCGAACACCACGTCCTGGACCGTCCGCGCAACGCCCCGACCCGCACCGCCATCGGCGCGGCCGGAGTCACGTTCTACGCCGGCCTCTGGGCGGCGGCGTCGTCGGACATCATCGCGACCCATTTCAAGCTCACCATGGAGGGGGTCATCCACACCCTCCAGGCCGTCGTGATCCTGGGCCCGTTCATCGCCTACTTCATCACCAAGCGCGTCTGCCTGGCCCTCATGAAGAAGGACCGCGAGATCGTGCTGCACGGCTACGAGACCGGCCGCATCGTGCGCCTGCCCGGCGGCGAGTACATCGAGGTGCACCAGCCCGTCGACGAGTACGAGCGTTGGAAACTGGTCAGCTACTCCGACTACAAGCCGCTCGCACTCACACCCAACGCGAAGGGCAAGATCTCGCCCGTGCAGCGGGTCCGGGCCGGCCTGTCCCGCTGGTTCTTCGAAGACCGGATCGCTCCGGTCGGTAGCAAGGAACTCGAGGAAAGCCACGGCGATCACCACTGATTCCTCGGTGCAACCGGATCGGGCATCGCAGCAACTCTCGACTTTGTCGGAGTGGCTGCGGTGCCCGAACTGTTTTTCGGACCTGCACCCCGCCGCCCCTCTCGTCCTGAGCTGCCCGCGCGGCCACCGGTTCGACGTCAACCGGCGCGGCTACGTCTCCCTGATAGCCGGTTCCCGCCGTTTGATCGGCGACTCCCCGGCCATGCTCGATGCCAGGGACAGCTTCCTGGGGCGCGGCTGGTACAGCGAGCTCCGCGACGCCCTCAGCGGCCTGGTGTCGGTGGAGAGCGCCTCCCGGGTGATCGACATCGGTTGCGGCACCGGGTACTACCTCCGAGGCGTCGTGGCGGCCCTGTCGGCCGCACCGCGGGCACTGGGTGCCGCGCCACGGCCCCAGCCGCGTGCCCTCGCGCTCGACCTGTCTGCGCCCGCAGTCGCCCGCACCGTGCGAACCGCGGCCCAGGCGCCAGGCTCCGCCACCGGCGGCCTGGTCGCGGATGTCTGGTCGCCGCTGCCGGTTCGGGACGCCGCCGCCGATGTCATCATCAACGTCTTCGCGCCACGCAACCCGCCGGAGTTCCACCGCATCGTCGCTCCCGGCGGACTGTTGGCCGTCGTGGTGCCACATTCCAGCCACCTCCAGGAACTGCGCGCGGACGGCCTGGCCCTTGACGTGCACGAGAACAAGAGCGCCGACCTGGTGGCCGGGCTCGCCGGCCTGTTCCACCTGGAACACACCCAGGATCTCGCCACCGAGCTCTCCCTCTCCCCCGCCGACGTGACCGCGCTGATCGGCATGGGACCGTCCGCGCACCATCAGCCCACGGGCGACGCCGTCGCGACCACCCCGGGCGCGGCCAGGCCCGTCACCGTCGCATTCCGCCTTCTCGCCTTCCGGCGCGCCTAGATGTACTGCGCCACTACCTGGGTGACACGCGGCTGATGGGTGTTCCGCCGATGCCGGTGTGGATGCGTTCAGTGTGGTAGTGGTTCAGCCAGGGCGTGGAGCTGGGTGACGGCCTTCTTGAAGTCCGTCGAAATGCGGTAGGCGAAGGCGTTGTCGGAGATGACCCGTTCGATTTCCGGGATGCCGCAGGAGCGGAAGAACTCGGCTGTGCGCAGCAGGACGACGGCGGCATAAGCGAGGCGGCTGTGATCGTCGATGACGACGTGGACGTCGTCGAATCCGATGCCGCGGCCGCGGACGGCTTCGGACCGGCCGTGCGCGTGCCAGCCTCCGCCGTCGGGGATGCGGCCGAGTTCCTTCACGTCGCTATGCACGAGTTCGCCGGGTTTGTCGCGTTCGTATGGGTTCGCGGTCGCCCGGGAGGCCCGGATCAATTCGTCGGTGAGCAGGTCGCACCACGCTAGCGGCGGGGACGTTGTGGCGGGAGAGTATTCTCGCCACGGTCCGGGCTGGGACCGCGGTGGGCGCGAGGAGCGCTCGACCAGCCCGGCTGCGCCACTTTCTCGGTAGCGGCGCACCCATCGATGGGCGCATTGGCGTGAGATGCCGAGCTCTTTGGCGACGTGGGCGACGGGGCTTATCCACAACCACACGTTGGTTGAGGATAAGTTTGTCAAGCCCCGGGTTTTGTGGAGGCTCGGTTAGACCCGTTCCATCACGGTGATGGTGGGCGTTCGTGAGTAGAAGTTGCTCTCGGCCTCGACGGGTGGGAGGTAGCCGATCTCTGCGTGGAGGCGC
>NZ_JAODBG010000042.1 GCF_025463825.1 Cryobacterium sp. | reverse complement strand
AGGCTGGTGTTCCAGTCGGCCGGGGGCGGTGCGGCGGGAGGGCCTCCCGTCGCTGCTGTGGAACCACCTGCCAGATCTTCGTCCATACCCACATTCTCCCACGAATCAGGGCTATATGTGAGGAAACGTCACCTTATCCACAGGGCAATATCGCAACTGTCACCGAATCGGACTTCTGCGTCCGGTGTGCCGGGACCACTTGTCCGCAGCGGTAACAGTTGCTCGCGGGTGCGCGTGCCTGCCGGGCAGTCGGGCGGCGATTCTCCCAACCAATGGAATCCAGGTTCGTGCGGCGGGGCCCGTCGATCACTTTGAATGTTGTCAGTCGGCCCGGATGACTCAGCACCAACCCGGGCCTCGCCGGCACCGCAACGCCGCGGAACAGACACCAGAAGAGGACGCGACATGAAATTCATGGGCATCGCCGATGACGATTACCAGAGCAGGATCGGCCTGCTGGACGGGGAGTACGTGACCCCGCTCGCCACCCTCGAGGAGTTCTGGGCCGACCCGTTCGGCTGGCAGGAGCGCGCGACATCGACCTCCGGCGCCCGGGTGCTGCGCAGCGAGGTGCGCGAAGTCCCCCTCATCCAGCCGGCGGCCCGCGTGATCTGCGTCGGCCTGAACTACCGGGCGCACGCCGCCGAAGGGTCCTTCGCCGTCCCCGAGTACCCCACCCTCTTCGGCCGCTGGACCGCCTCGCTGAGCGTGGGCGGAGTGGCCGCCCCGGTGCCCGCCGGTGAAGCCGGCCTGGACTGGGAGGGCGAGGTGGCCGCCGTCGTCGGCCGTCGCATCGAGTCAGCGGATGCCGACACCGCCGAGGCCGCCGTCTTCGGCTACTCCACGTTCAACGACCTCACCGCACGGCGCGCCCAGAAGCTCACCGCGCAGTGAACCCTCGGCAAGAACGGCGACTTCTCCGGTCCCATGGGCCCCTCGTCAGCCGCGACGAGGTCGGCGACCTGCGCGACGGGTTGCAGGTGATCACCCGGGTGAACGGCACCGAGGTTCAGCCCGCCATAGCGTTCAACCTCGAGGTGAAGCGCAGCTAATTCAATTCGCTGGGCCTGGTGCTCGGCTACCAGTACCCCGACTCGCCAATCGTCATCGACGACGGCTCTCCCGCCCAACCGGAGGATCCGATCCGCTATCTCGCGGCGACCCGCCCGGGCAGCCTGCTGCCGCATACCTGGCTCGGTGCCGACTCGCTCTATGACGCGCTCGGGCCCTGGTTCACGCTCCTCGTCGATGCCGCGGCGCGCGCCGCCGACGCGTTCGCCCGCGCTGCGGCCGCCGCGGAGGCGGGCTCCGGAATCCCGGTGAGGGTGCTGACCCTCGACTTCGCCGCGCATCCCGAGGTGGCCTGGCAGGCGTCCGCGGTGCTCGTGCGACCCGACCAGCACGTAGCCTGGCGAGGAGAGGACCCGGCCGTGGTCGCCGGAGCCATCGCCGTCGCCGCCGGGCACCGCCCGGTCGCGGCCGCAGCGCACCCGCGGGAGGAGGTAACCGCCCATGGTCGCGACTGACTTTCGCGAGCACCTGTTCCCCGAAGACGACCCGCGCATCAGCGGCTTCCGCGGGCTCAGCTACCGCGAGTACGCGGAGGTCGTGAAGAGCGACCCGTTCGCCGGGCCGATGATTCTCGACTGGGCCACCAAATACCCCGAGCCGTACCGGGGGATCAGCACCGACGGCGTCATCACCCGCTGCGGGCGCACGAGTGGCGCACCTGGGCCAACCCCGAGTTCCTGCAGCACGACACCGGCCTCCGCCTCGAAGACCTCGACCCGCACCCGCGCGACCGGGCGCTCGAGCTCGTGCGCGCCAGCCTGAGCGAGGTCGGCTACGAACGGGTGCGCACCCTGATGTGGATCAACGGCTACCTCGGGGGCATCATCGGCCTGCCTGCCGTCATGAACGAGGGCAGCTAGAATATCGCCCTCTACGGCACCCGTCCGGCACCCAGCCGTGGGGCTGGCAGCTGTTCGGGCATTACCTCGGCCTGAATTGCATGGCCGAGGGCGACCGGATGGTGCTCTCGCCGGTCTTCCTCGGGGCCGAACCGTCCACGATTCCCGACAGCCCCGTCGGCCCGATCAACGTCTTCAGCGACCGTATCGATCTGGCCCGTACCCTGATGACCTCCCTCGCCCCGGCCCAGCAGAAGCAGGCGCAGGTCTACTCGACCATGGTCGACCCGGCGATGCCGGCCGGCCGGCTGCACCCCGGCGACGAACGGCACCTGGGCGGATGCTTCCAGGACAACCGGGTGATCCCGCTGGAAGGCATCCGGGTGACAGAACTGAGCCCCGCCGACCAGGACCGGGCCACCGAGCTGGTCGCGGCCTTTCTCGACCACCTGCCGCCCGGGGTGCTGGCCGCCCGGCTGCGCGAGGTGACCGCCCGCTTCGACGAGACCTGGTTCTCCTGGATCGGCGGCTGGGCCGAGGACGAGCCGTTCTACGTCCGCATCCAGAGCCCGGTGATCCTGGTCGAACTCGGCCACCACTGCGGGGTCTTCCTCAGCAACCGCACCCCGGCCCGGTTCCACGTGCACACCGGGGTGCGTACCCCCAACGGCGGCGACTACGGCGGCCTGTTGCGCGAGGACGCGTCATGAGCGGCACGGATGGCGCGCTGGCGGGCACTGTGGTGCTCGACCTCAGCCGCGCTCTTGCCGGCCCGCAGGCGGGCATGATGCTGGGCGATCTCGGCGCCCGGGTGATCAAGGTCGAGACTCCGGGTTCCGGCGATGACACCCGCGGCTGGGGGCCGCCGTTTGTCGGCGTCCCCGACGCCCTTGAGTCCACCTACTTCCTTTCCTGCAACCGAAAGGAATCCATCGCCCTCGACCTGAAGGCGCCGGCCGACCGGGTGGTGCTCGACGCCCTGATCCGGGACGCGGACGTCCTGATCGAGAACTTCCGGACCGGGGTGATGGACCGGTTGGGCTACTCGAACGACCGGTTGCTGGAGATGAACCCGCGCCTGGTGATCCTCTCGATCACGGGCTTCGGCCACGACGGGCCGGAGGGCGGGCGGGCTGGCTACGACCAGATCGCCCAGGGCGAGGTCGGGATCACGTCCATCACCGGATCGGGGCCGGATGACCCGCAACGGGTGGGCGTGCCGATCGGCGACCTGCTCTCGGGCATCTACGGCGCGTTCGGGGTGGTCTCCGCCCTCTACGAACGCGAAGCCACCGGCCGCGGCGGCGTCGTGCGTGCCTCCCTGCTCTCCGCGCTCGTCGGCGTGCACGCCTTCCAGGGCACCCGGCGGCCGGGATCCCGGCCGGTAGAGTGCGCACCCTCGACGAGGTCTACGCCTGGGACCAGGTGGCTTCGCAGGGCTTGCTCATCGACGTGGAGCACTCCAGTCTCGGCCCGGTAACCCTGCCCGGTCCGCCGCTGCGCTTCTTCGGTGAACCCGGCGACGCCGAGCAGGAGGTCACCTTCCGCGGCCACCGCGCGCCGCCGACGCTCGACGAGCACGGCCCGGTGATTCGCGAGAGAATTGCGGCCAGGCACTCGAAGGAGGCTTCGTGACCGCACCGCTCTCGGCCGCTGGGCTCATTGGACTCGTCGGGGACGAGGGCAGCTTCCGTTCCTGGGACGAGCCGATCCCGCCGCGACCGCGGGCCGAACCGTATACGTCCGACCTCGAACGCGCCCGAGCGAAGAGCGACGCCGACGAGTCGGTCATCACCGGCGAGTGCCGGGTCGGCGGCCACCGGGTGGCCCTGATCGTCAGCGATTTCGCCTTCCTCGGCGGCTCTATCGGCATCGACGCGGCCGACCGGCTCATCACCGCCATCGAACGCGCCACTCGGGAACGCATTCCCCTGCTGGCCGGGCCGGCCTCCGGCGGCACCCGGATGCAGGAGGGCACCCCCGCGTTCGTCGCCATGGTGGCCATCACGGCCGCAGTGGCCGCGCACAAACGGGCCGGCCTGCCGTACCTGGTGTACCTGCGTCACCCCACGACCGGCGGGGTGATGGCGAGCTGGGGCTCGCTCGGGCACGTCACCGTCGCCGAACCCGGCGCCCTGCTTGGCTTCCTGGGCCCGCGGGTCTACGCGGCGATCTACGGCGAACCCTTTCCCGACGGCGTGCAGACCGCCGAGAACCTCTACCGGCACGGCGTCATCGACGGGGTCCTCCCGCCCGGCCGACTGCCGGGGTTCATCGCCCGGATCCTCGGCACCCTCCTCGCCCCGCATCCCGCAGCAGAGCCCGGCCAGGCCACGGATGCGCCGCTCGAGCAATATCGGGGCGCCGCGATCAGCGCCGCCGCATCGATCACCAGCAGCCGGGACCGCGGCCGGCCCGGCGTGCGCAGCGTGCTGCGGTACGCCGCCACCGATGTTGTGCACCTCAGCGGAACCGGCCAGGGCGAGTCCAGCGACGGGCTGCTGCTCGCCATCGCCCGGTTCGGCGCCATCCCGTGTGTGGTGGTCGGACAGGACCGCCACGCCCAACGCTCCGGCACGCCCTGGGGACCGGCCGCCCTCCGCCAGGCCCAGCGCGGCCAGCGGCTGTCGGCCGAACTCGGCCTGCCCCTGGTCACTATCATCGACACGCCGGGAGCCGCCCTCTCGAAGGAAGCGGAGGAAGGCGGCCTCGCCGGCGAGATCGCCCGCACGCTCGAGAGCCTCGTCACCCATCCCGCGCCCACCGTCGCCGTGCTCCTGGGCGAGGGCACCGGCGGCGGCGCCCTCGCGCTGCTGCCGAGTGACCTCACCATCGCCGCCAGCATGCCTGGCTCGCTCCACTGCCGCCCGAGGGGGCCAGCGCCATCATGCACGGCGACACCAACCATGCCGCCGAGATGGCCGAATCACAGCGGATCGGCGCCGTCGCCCTGCAGGACGCCGGCATCGTCGACTGGATCGTGCCGGAATTGCCGGATGCTGCGGCGGAACCGGCCGAATTCAGCCGCCGGGTCGGGCGCACCATCGAACAGCTGCTGCCCGAGCTCCGGGCGCTCGACGCTGGTGAGCGCCTGCGGCGCCGACGCGAGCGCTACCGCTCGATCACCCGACCCGCCTCCCCGGCCGCCTGAGACGAAAAGGAATCCATGCCAGAACAATCAGCAGAACCGGCGCCCGCCGTCGCGCCCGCGAACTCCCAGCTCGACATCGAGTTCGCGCCCGGCCTGTTCCTTGACATCGTGCGGCCCGCCGCCGACTACGGGATCCGGCCCGACGCGATCGGCCTCTGGGGTTCCTCGGCCGGCGGGCACCTCGCCGCGCTCGCCGGTCTGCTCGGGCCGGTCGCCACGCTCGACGGCGAGCAGCCGAGCCCGGTCGGCGCCGGCGTGCAGGCCGTCATGGACGGTTACGGCGCGGCCGACCTGCTCGCACCCGACCAGGACAACCCGCCGACCGCTGGCCTGCTGGGTGGTGCCCCGGCCGAGCACACCGACCTCGCGATCCAGGCCAGCCCCGCCCGGCAGGTCGGCAACGAGGCGCCGCCGTTCCTGATCATGCACGGCGCGGCCGACCCCCTCGTGCCCGCCACTCAGAGCATCGCCCTCTATGACGCGTTGGCCGCCATCGGCGCCGACGTGACCCTGTACCTCATCGAGGGATTCGGGCACGGCTTCCTCAATTCGGCCGGGCTCAACAAGGTACCCGGCGGCTGGACTCCGGCCGGCTCGAGTCAGAGCCCACCGCTCACGCCCAGGTGCAGAGCACCCGCACCCACGGCGCTCGGCCGACGGCATTTGCATCGTTTCTGGTCATCGAGAAGTTCTTCTCGGCTGTGTTGACGTCCTGAGCCGCACGGACTGATCAGCGGGCGAAGAGACCGCGGTAGTACTCGTAGGTCCAGCCGACCAGGGCGATCAGGGCAACGCAGACCCCGATGATGGACACCCAGAAGCCCACCGCGAGACCGAGGAACACGAGGGCCGCCGAGGCCGCGAGGATGATGGGCCACCAGCTCCACGGGCTGAAAAACCCCAGTTCCGGGTCGCCGTCATCGATGTTGGCGTTGACGCTGTCCTCGGGAAGGTCACCGCCCTGGGCGCGGTGCACGCGGCTAAGATAGAAGGCGATGAACGCCGACAGGACCGCGCACAGGGCCAAGGCGACGGTTCCCACCCACTCGATGGGCGTGCCCGGTCCGGTGATGGACTGAGTCGCCAGCTGCTGTGAGTTGAAGATCAGGCTCCATACCGTGTAGCCAATTCCTGCGACAAGGAAGAACACGGTGAGGATCCGGAAGAGAATGACGTTGGCTCTCATGCGCGAGGATCTCCTTGTGCCGTGGACGTGTCGCTGGATTCCGGTGCTACGAACTGGCTACATTAAGTACACGAGATTGGACGGCAAACAATGGTGCTTGCAGAAGATCGGGACGCCCGTATCACCGAGCTGGCGCGGCGGATCGGGCAGCTCGCGATGGCGGACGGCATGACGGTGGCGGTGGCGGAATCGCTCACGGCCGGACGGATCGCCGCGGCGCTGGGCGCCGCGCCGGAGTCGTCGACCTGGTTCTGCGGCGGGGTGGTCGCCTACCGGAACGAAACTAAGTACCGGCTTCTGGGAGTCAGCCGCGGGCCGGTGATCACCGCAGAGTGTGCGGAGCAGATGGCCAGGGGAGTGCTGGACGCCGTGGGAGCGGACGCCAGCGTTTCGGTGACCGGGGTCGGGGGCCCCGGGCCGGAAGAGGGTCATCCGGCAGGGACGGTATTCATCAGCATGAGCTCCCGGTGTGCGGTGCGCACGAGGTCGTACTCCTTCCACGGGCCGCCCGACGAGGTGGTTGATCTCACGACCATCCGGGCGTTGACCCACCTCACCGAGGTGCTGCTGGAACGCTGACGGATGGGGTGGCGGCCGTCCAGAACTCGCGTGATGCCGACCGTGGGTCGTCCAGACCATTGCCGAGTCGTTCAGAACGAGGGTCGCGCGTGCGGGTCGCCCGTAGGCGGGCCAGTCCGCACCGTCGCCCGGTCGGCCGGACCACACGAAACGCCCCCACACGCTCATCATCCGCTCGCTCAGGGACGCGGGGGGGCATCGGAGCCGCAGAAGAAGGCGGCCTCAGGGAGGTCGAGCGTGCCGAAGACGAAGGGGAGTTCGGCGCCGTGGCAGGCACCGAACCGGCCCTGCATCGACGGGCTCGACCGGGCGAACAGATAGGAAAGCGTCGGCCGATGCGCCCGGGCCGAGATCGCGCTCGAGCTCCCGTGTCAGGGTGTCGGCCAGCGCCCCTGGCTCGGCCTCCGGCAGATCGAAGGCGAGAAAGAGTGAAGCCTCATCGACGTTGCTGCCGATGAGGAGGTCAACGGAGCCGTTCATCCCGCCGGCCACGCTGGCCAGGGGCACACCGGGAATGAGGTCGTGGCCGAGGACCGGTACGACGTGCCGGTGGCGCCGACCGGCTTCACCGAGAACTTCGCGGGTGCGGTGCTCGACGCCCGGTGGATCTCACCCGGCGGGCCGGCAACCGCGTTCACCGTCATCGGGGCCGACGAGGGGCTGTCGCTCAAACCGGCGGTCGGTTCGCCGGCCGGCCTGCTCGGGCTTCGCACCCATGACGAGCATTGGGAGGCCGACGTCGTGGTCATCGAGGGCGACGTCGCGTTGATGGTGCGCATGGACGACTTCCATACCGTCGTGGTGGCCGCCGGGCAGGACCGGATCGACGCCAGCGCCACCATCGGTGGCCTGCCCATCGCCCTCGGCTCGGCCGAGCGGTCCGCCGGCGCTGTGGTGCTGCGCATCCGCACCACCCCACCGGCAGACGTCTCCGGTTTCCGGAACGGCCCGGACCTCCTCCGGCTCGGGGTTGTCGGGAACGATGTCTTCACCGAGCTGGGCAGTATCGACGGCCGGTACACCGCCACCGAGGTCGCCGGCGGTTTCACCGGCCGCGTGGTCGGCGTCTCCCCAGGTCCCCGCGGCGGCACCATCACCGGCTTCACTTACCGCCCCCGCACTGCCTAAACCGACTCGCCGGGTCTCGACACGCTCGAGCGGAGGAACCCCTGGTCGCTCAGCTGGTCTTGAAGCCGCCGTTGCTGTAGAGCAGTTGCCCGTTGATCCAGGAGCCCGGCTCAGAGAACAGGAACCGCACCAGGTTCGCAGTGTCGGCGGCGGTGCCGAGCCGGCCCGCCGGTGTCGCGGCAATCCCCGAGGCGCGAATGTCGTCGTCCATCCAACCGGTTTCGACCGGGCCGGGGTTGATCACGTTCGCCCGCACGCCACGATCGGCCAGCTCCACCGTCGCGGCAATGACGATGCGGTCCAACGCCCCCTTGCTCGCGCCGTAGGGCAGGTTATGCGCCGTGAGGTCGCTGGTGAGGGCGACGATCCGGCCGCCCACCTCGCCGGGGGCCACGGAATCCGGCAGCTGCTCGGCGATGGACTCGGGGTCATCGGCGTTCCGCTCGTAGCCCAGTCGCTCGTCGTATGGCCGCCAGTAGTTCAGTGCGAGGTCCCATCCGTCGCTGGCCAGACCCACGGCAAGTCCGGCCCCGATCGACCGGCGCCGGCCCACTCCAGTGATCAGGGCAACCCCGGCAGGAACGTTGTTGGTCATCGCTCCAGACTAGGCCGCACGAGATCGTGAGCCCAGGTGGGAGGGCTTAGATGCGGATGCCCAGAGCCAGGTCGGCTTCGGTGTGCTGGGCCGTGCGCGTCAGGGCCGGCAGGAGCGCCTGCACGGTGTCCGCCACGGGTGTCCCCGCGCTCGTGGACACGTTGACGGCCGCCACCACCCGGCCATCCGGGGTGCGGACGGGCACGGCCAGTGAGCGCAGCCCCACCTCGAGCTCCTGCTCCACGAGCGAATACCCCTGCAGCCGCACCCGGTGCAGTTCGGCCAGCAGATCGGCGGCGGCGGTCTTCGTATACGGGGTCAGCGCCCGCGGTGAGCTGGCGGCGAGCACGGCAGCGGCCTCCGGATCGGGCAGGGCCGCCAGCAGTACGCGGCCCATCGAGGTGGCGTAGGCGGGGAACCGAGTGCCCACCGTGATGTTCACCTGCATGATCTTCCGGCCGGCGGAGCGCGCGACGTAGACGACGTCGTTGCCGTCGAGGATGGCGGCCGAGGCGGACTCCTGCACCTCACTACTCAGCTCGCGCAGGTGCGGCGTGACCACGTCGGGCAGGCCAAGGCTCGACAGGTAGCTGTAGCCGAGCTCCAGCACTTTCGCGGTCAGGGAGAAGAGCTTGCCGTCGGTGCGCACGTAGCCCAGCTGCTCCAGGGTGCGCAGGAATCGCCGGGCGGTGGCCCGGGTGAGGTCGGTGTGGCCGGCCACCTCGGTCAGCGTCATCTCGCGGCGCGCGCCCGAGAAGGCGGTGATGACCCCGAGGCCCCTGGCCAGGGATTGCACAAAGTCGGTGCTGGTCTCCGTGGCAGGTGCTCCCGGCGCTGCTCTCTGGCTCATTTGCAGAAGCCTAACGTTCGAGCACCACTGCCAGCCCCTGGCCCACGCCGACGCAGATGGCGGCGACGGCGATGCCCCCGCCGTTTGCCTCGAGCTTGCGAGCGAGCTGGCCGAGAATCCGGGCACCGGATGCGCCGAGCGGGTGCCCGATCGCGATCGCGCCGCCGTCCACGTTGACCTTATCCGGGTCGAGTCCGTCCCAGAGCCGGATGCAGGAGATCGCCTGGGAGGCGAAGGCCTCGTTGATCTCGACGAAGTCGACATCCGCCCAGGTGAGCCCGGCGCGGGCGAGCGCGATGTTCGCTGCCTCGACGGGGGCGATCCCGAAGATGTTCGGGTCGTTCGCGGCGACGCCGCGGGAGACGATCCGGGCGAGCGGGGCGCCGAGGCCGGCATCCGCCCCGGCGATAAGGAGCGCCGCGGCGCCGTCGGTCAGGGGGCTGGAGTTACCTGCGGTGACCGAGCCGTCCGGACGGAAGGCGGGCTCCAGCCCTGCGAGGGTGTCCACGGTGGTGTCGCGGCGCAGGCCCTCGTCGGCGGCCAGTTCAGCGCCGGGGACCTGCACGATCTGCCCGGTGAAGGTCCCGGCGTCCCAGGCCGCCGCCGCGCGCTGGTGGCTCTGCGCGGCGAACGCGTCCTGCTCCTGCCGGCTGACGTCGAACCGGTCGGCGAGGATTTCGGCGGTCTCGCCGAGCGGGATGGTCCAGCGCGGGTCCATCGCCGAGTTGACCATCCGCCAGCCCAGGGTGGTCGAGTGCAGGGTGTCGTTGCCGGCCGGGAAGCCCTTCTGTGGCTTCAGCAGGACCCACGGCGCGCGACTCATCGATTCGACGCCGCCGGCGAGCATGATCCGGGCGTCGCCGGTTTCGATGGCGCGGCTGGCCTGTATGACGGCCTCCATACCCGAGCCGCAAAGCCGGTTGACAGTGGCGCCGGGAATGGAGGCGGGGAAGCCGGCCAGCAGGGCGGCCATGCGCGCCACGTTTCGGTTGTCCTCGCCCGAGCCATTGGCGTCGCCGAGGATGATGTCATCGATGGACTCCACAGCGAGGTCGGGGTTGCGGCGAGCGATCTCTCCGACGACGAGGGCAGCAAGGTCATCCGGGCGGGTGCCCGCAAGCGTCTTGCCGTAGCGGCCGAAGGGGGTGCGGACGAAGTCGTAGATGTAACTGGAGGTGGACGTGGCGGGGGCCATGGTCATCCCTTTCCGGTGGCGTCGGTGAGCGGCAGGTTGGTGAGGGTGCGCAGGTCGTCCACCGTGGTGGGGCCGAAGAGTTCGGTGACGCTGACGCCGGTCGTGCGGTCGATGTCGAAGACGGCCACCTCGGTGTACACGCGGGTGACGCAACCGAGCCCGGTGACGGGGTAGGTCAGTGCCTCGACGAGTTTGGGCTGGCCCTTCTTGGTGGTGAGTTCCATCATCACGAACACGTTCTTCGCGCCGACGGCGAGGTCCATCGCCCCACCGACCGCGGGTATGGCGCCGGGTTCGCCGGTGTGCCAGTTGGCCAGGTCGCCGGTGATCGACACCTGGAACGCGCCGAGGACGGCAATGTCCAGGTGACCGCCGCGCATCATGCCGAACGAGTCGGCGTGGTGGAAGTAGCTGGCCCCGATGGCCTCGGTGACGGGGATCTTGCCCGCGTTGATGAGGTCGTCGTCGATCTCGTCGCCGTGGGCCTCAGGTCCCATGCCGAGCAGGCCGTTCTCGGTGTGCAGGATGACGTCCTGCTCGGCGGTGAGGTAGTTCGACACGCTGGTGGGGATGCCGATGCCGAGGTTGACGTAGGAGCCGGGCGGGATATCGGCGGCCACACGCTGGGCCATCTCGGCCCGGCTCAGGGGTGCTGCGGTGGACATCTACTCTGCCTCCTTCTCGATCAGGACGACCCGGTTCACAAAGATTCCGGGCGTGATGACGTTCTCGGGATCCAGCTGACCCAACTCAACGATTGCCGGCACCTGCACGATCGTCGTCGCGGCGGCCGTGGCCATCACCGGGCCGAAATTGCGAGCCGTCTTGCGGTACACCAGGTTGCCCAGACGATCGGCGCGGTGCGCCTTGATCAGGGCGTAGTCGGCGCGGAGCGGGGATTCGAAGACGTAGTCGCGGCCGTCGATGGTGCGGGTCTCCTTGCCCTCGGCCAGCAGGGTGCCGTAGCCCGTGGGGGTGAAGAAGCCGCCGATGCCGGCGCCGGCCGCCCGGATACGTTCGGCGAGGTTTCCCTGCGGAACCACCTCGAGCTCGATCTTGCCGGCCCGGTAGGTCTCGTCGAAGATCTGCGAGTCGGTCTGCCGGGGGAACGAGCAGATGATCTTCCGCACGAAGCCGCTCTTGATCAGCAGCGCGAGCCCCACCTCGCCGTTGCCGGCGTTGTTGTTCACGATGGTGAGGTCCCTGGCGCCATGCCGGATGAGCCCGTCGATGAGTTCGACCGGCTGCCCGGCCGTGCCGAAGCCGCCGATCATGATCGTCGCACCGTCGCGAATGTCGGCCAGCGCCGCATCCACGCTGTCGAAAATCTTGGAAACCATGACGCCTCGCATTCGTTCGCCTGCTGAACGGTTGTTCGCATCATATTACCATTGGCGTGCGGTGAGTGAAGCGCGGGCCGGAGTCAGGGCGCGTCAGGGGGCCTGGAGTCCGGCAAGCGTGCGCAGAGCCTGCAGCCCCTGCGGCGTGCCCGGCCAATGCCGCTCGATGGCCGCTGCGCCGGCCCGCCGGGTCGCGAACCGCAGCACCAGGGCCACGACGAGGGCGTCATCCGCGTACCCGATCACCGGGATGAAATCCGGAACCAGGTCGATCGGCAGGAGCAGATAGACCAGCAGTACGACCAGCCACGCGCGCACCGTCCAGGACACCGCCCGGTCGGTCGCGAGCCGACGGGTGAGGCGCACCACATCCGGGCCCAGCCGCAGGGCATCGATCAGGGTGAGTTTTTCCGCCTGCCCGCGCGACGCCCACGCCAGGCAGGCGATCAGGGCGCCCCACAGCAGCACCAGTCCTGCGACGACGGTTCCTGCCACCTGCCACCACTGCATAGGGAGAGGCTAATCGGAACTAGGCCCGGCCCTTCAGGATCAGGTTCCAGTACACCCACGGCAGGATGTGCCGGTCGAAGACCCAGGCCAGCCGGCGCTCTCGCGCCAGTGTCGGCCAGAAGGGGATCGTCGGCTTCGGTCGGTACTGGTCGTCGAACTCGGCGAAGACCACCGTGGACCTCGAGACGGTGAACGGGCACACCGAATAGTTGTCGTAGGTGTCCCCAGGTTCCTTGCCTTCCAGGGCATGGCGAAGGTTCTTGGCCAGCACCAGGGTTTGCTTGCGCAGGGCGCCACCGGACTTGGAGTTGCGGGTGGCGGCGGCGTCCCCGAGTGCCCAGACATTCGGGAACCGGGCGTGCCGCAGGGTTCCCGGGTCGACCTCGATGAAGCCGCCGGGGTCACCCGCGGCCGGCAACACCGTCGCCTTCACCCAGTCCGGCGCCGATTGCGGCGGCACGGCATGCAGGATGTCGTACGGCAGGGTCTCCCGATCGCTGCCGTCCACCCGGCCGATGACGGCCGTGCGGTTCGCGGCGTCCACCTCGAGCAGGTGACTGTCGGTTCTCAGTTCGATCCCGTACTCGGCGATCTTGCGATTCAGTTCCTCGTCGATCAGCGGCATGCCGAACACCGTCGGGTCGGGGACGACCAAAACCACCCGGATGTCCGGCAGGACACCGGTGGCGCGCCAGTAGTCGCAGGCGAGGTACATCGGCTTCTGCGCGGCGCCGGCGCAGGTCGCCGGGCCGGCCGGTTGGGTGAAGACGACGGTGCCGCGCCGCAGGTTCCGCAGCAGCCGGGACGCCTTGGCGGCCAGGTCGAATTCGTAGTTCGACGCGCCCCACGGCGACGCCATCGCCTCGGGGAGGCCGGGCACCCTGTCCCAGTCCTTCTGGATGCCCGGGCAGACCACGAGGTGCTCGTAGGCGAGCCGGCGTCCGGAGACCAGCAGCACGGTGTTCGATGTCGGCAACACGTCGGTGACGCGGTCCTGGATCCACTGGACGCCGCGGGGCGTCACGGAGCCTTGCGGCCGGGTCGCCATGCCGGCGCGCGCGGTCCCGCCCGCCACGTGGGAGAAGAGCGGCTGGTAGAGATGGTGTTCGCGTGGTTCCACCACGACCACGTCATCGACGCCCGACCGGCGCAGCCGGCCCGCCACGGACAGGCCGGCGTTTCCGCCGCCGATCACCACCACGCGGTGCGAGGTCGGTTCATCGGCATCCGCACTTCTGACCGATCCGTTGTGCTCAGACATAGGCCGACCATAGACGGTGCCGCGGCTGCCTGCCACCCCTTGCGGGCGGGGCGTGACCGAGTGGGAAGTGTTCGCTCGGTAATCTGGAGCCCTTCCCCATCCCCGCCCGCGAGGAGCACGCTCACCCATGCCGACAATCGCCCGAGAGCCTCGCTATTTCGAACGGATGGGCTCCGCGCTCGGCGACAAGGCGCAGATGGTGCTGCCGCACCTGCGTGGACCACGCGTGCTGGATGTCGGAGCCGGTGGTGGCGAACTCACCGCCGCGATCGCGGCGGCCGGTTTCCGCACATCTGCCCTGGACGCCGCGCCGGACGCCATCACCAGACTGGCCGCGCTCGGCGTGCTGTGGGAGGTGCGCCGGGGCTACGCCGAACAGGTGCCGCAGCTGTTCCCCGAGCCGTTCGACAGCATCGTGGTGAGCGTGCTGCTGCACGAGGTGTACTCCTATGGAACGTCCCGGGGACGGTTCCGGTGCTGCTCGGGTACGACGCGCTGGCGCTCACCCTGACGCGGTTCCGGGCGAGCCTGTGCGACCGGGGCCGGCTGATCATCCGCGACGGCATCATGCCGGACTGCCCCCTGGAGTCGGCGGCGGTCGACGGGTTGTCGACCGGGGATGTCGGGGCGTTCCACGACTACCTGCGGCGCAGCCCCCACCCGCGGCTGCGGGCGCTGCACCTGCGCGGGCGAAGCCTGACCGGGACCCGGCACGCCGTCGCCGAATTCCTGTGCACGCTCACCTGGGGTATCGAGACGTTCCCGCGGGAGGCCCTGGAGCGGTATCAGCTCTTCACTCTCGCTGGGTACAGCGAATACGCCGGCACGCTGGGCTTCGATCTCCTCCACAGCGCGGCCGTCACCCAGCGGGGATGCGTCGACGCCCTCGCCCACCTCAGCGTCACGAGCCACGACCCGCCGTGGTTCCCGGCCACGAACGGCCTGTGGGTGTTCGAGAAGCGCCCCCTCCCGGTTCCGCCCGAGCCGTAACCCGCCCACAACTGTTCCCCGAGCGGACAACTGTTGCCGGTGTGCCGGGCGCAATTGTCCGCACCGGCAACAGTTGCCGGTTAACAGAGGTGCGTGAAACCGAGCGCGACGAGGTTGTCGTAGGAGGTCTGCAGACACTCCAGCGGCGTCCGGCCGTAGTGCTCGTCCTGCTCGACGAGCAGGTAGCGCGCGCCGATCTCCTCGCTGGCCGCGATGATCGACGTGAAGTCGAGGTTGCCCTCGCCGACCTCGGCGAACTGCACCACGCCCGTGAACGCGGTCATGAATCCGGCGTGGTCGCCGGCGTTGAGCGCCTCGAACGCGGCGGGCGGGATCTGCCCGATGCGGTAGTCCTTGAGGTGCACCATCGACACCCGCTCGCCGTACTTCTTCAGCGTGGTGACGGGGTCCAGGCCGCCGCGCTGCACCCAGTGCACGTCGATCTCCACGCCCATGAGCGGGCGCGCTCGGCGATGATGTCGAGCAGCAGCTTCCCGTCGTACTTCGCGAACTCGATGTGGTGGTTGTGGTAATACAGCCCGATGCCCTCGCCCTGCAGGCGAGCGGCCATCTCGTTGGTGGCGTCGCAGAATCCGAGCACGGCATCCAGGGAGCCCATCGCGGAAAACGGCAGCATGCCGATGCGCACCATGGAGGCATCCAGGGGCTTGGCGTCGTTGACGATCTTGTCGAAGTCGGTGGTGAGGGATTCGCCTGGGATGCCCGGGGTCACCGTCAGGGAGGCCGACAGGGAGGCGATGTCCATGCCCAGCTCGGTGCGCGCCCGACCCAGCTCCGCGACGTTGGCGGGGGTCATCGGAATTTGCGAGATTTCGACGGCGTGGTAGCCGATCTTACTCACCGCGCGGAGCGTTTCAAACGCCCCGTCCGCGGCGAAGTTGTCCTTGAGCATCATTGCTTGAACGCCGATTGTGGCCATGAGGGTCGTACTCCTTCAGTAGTGCGGAGCAACTGGTCCCCATGCGGACAATTGGTCCCGGTGTGCCGGGCGCAATTGTCCGCACGGGCAACAGTTGTCGTGCGGATGGTGACGTGCGGGGGAGCGGAGGGGGTGGGAAAGAGGCGCCTAGAGGCGGGTGCCCCAGGTGTCGCACCAGACATTGTCGTTGAAGGTGCCCTGGAACTCCGAGGCACCGATGATCTTCTGCACCGCGGCGTGGATCGCCTCGCGGCTCGGGTTGTGCGCGTGAACCACGGTCTTGACCGTGGGCACGTCGATGAGGTGGGTGGGCTGGTTCACCGACACGTACACGGTGGGAACCTCCGTGACGTACCAGGGGATCTCCGCCGCCATCGGGGTTGACCACTTGATGCGCACGCTGGCCTCCTGGGCGAAGCCCGCCACGTTTGCGAACATGATGGCCGCGTCGTACTTGTCGGTGAAGCTGCCGTTGGCCTCCTCCGACATCACGGTGTGGAAGTAGACGTGCTCCTCACCCTCTGCCTTCCGTTGGGCAGCGTCCTTGAACACGTGCACCTCGAAGCCGGCCTGCTCGAGCTCGTCCTTCGCGATCTGCAGGTAGGAGTTCGGGTCGGTGCCGGTGAAGTCGGCCGCCCCCGACACTGCGTCGAGGCGGATGCGCCGGTGCGTCTCCGGGCGGAGCGGCAGGTTGCCCTGGGTGTCCTTCTGATCCCGGTCGTGGCCTCAGTGCTCGCGGTCGCCGTGATGATCTTCTACCCGCTGACCGACAAGCGTCACGCCATCATCGTCGCCGAGATCACCGCGCGCCGCGCCGGAGCGAAACCGTCCTGCCGCCCATCGACCCGTCGCTCTCGACAGCGTCCTTCCGGCGTACCGGCCGGGCAACACCCCGCCGCCGGTCGACTGACCCGCCCGCAACCAACCACTTACTCCGCAGTTACAACAGAAGGAAGCACTCGTGAAGATCGACAAGGCTGAAGTAATCGTCACCAGCCCCGACCGCAACTTCATCACTCTCAAGCTCACCACCGACGACGGCCTCACCGGCCTCGGCGACGCCACCCTGAACGGCCGCGAGCTGTCCGTGGTGGCCTACCTCACCGAGCACGTGGTGCCGCTGCTGCTCGGCCGCGACGCCCACAACATCGAGGACACCTGGCAGTTCCTGTACCGCAGCGCCTATTGGCGCCGCGGCCCGGTCACCATGGCCGCGATCTCCGCTGTGGACGTGGCCCTCTGGGACATCAAGGCCAAGGCCGCCGGCATGCCGCTCTACCAGTTGCTCGGCGGCGCATCGCGCACCGGCCTGCTCGCCTACGGCCACGCATCCGGCAAGTCCCTCACCGAGGTGTTCGACAGCGTCAACTCGCACCTGGAGCAGGGTTTCAAGGCCATCCGCGTGCAGACGGGCGTTCCCGGCCTCAAGTCCATCTACGGCATCGCGTCCAACAAGGGCCTGCCCGGCAACGAGGGCGTGCGCTACGACCACGAGCCCGCCCAGCGCGGCGCGCTGCCCGCCGACGAAGACTGGGACACCCGGTCCTACCTGCGCCACGTGCCCACCGTCTTCGAGGCCGTGCGCAACGAGTTCGGCCCCGAGCTGCCGCTGCTGCACGACGGCCACCACCGGATGACGCCCATCCAGGCGGCCACGCTCGGCAAGTCGCTCGAGCCCTACGACCTGTTCTGGCTCGAAGACTGCACACCGGCCGAGAACCAGGAGGCGCTGCGCCTGGTGCGCCGGCACACCACGACGCCGCTGGCGATCGGTGAGATCTTCAACTCCATCTGGGACTACCAGCAGAGCATCCGCGAGCAGCTCATCGACTACGTCCGCAGCGCCGTCACCCACACCGGTGGCATCACCCACCTCAAGAAGATCCTCGAGTTCGCCGGCCAGTACCAGATCAAGTCCGGCATGCACGGGCCGACCGACATCTCCCCGGTGGGCATGGCCGCCGCCATGCACCTCGGCATGGCGATTCACAACTTCGGTATCCAGGAGTACATGAAGCACGGCGACAAGACCAACGCCGTCTTCGGGCAGTCCTACAGCTGGAACAACGGCATGTTGCACCCGGGCAACAAGCCCGGTCTCGGAGTGGAGCTGAACGTGGACGAAGCGGGCAAGTACCCGTATGCCACCGCCTACCTGCCCTACAACCGGCTGGCCGATGGAACGGTGCACGACGGGTGAGTACACCAGCCGCGCAGGTCGTGGTCATGGGCGTATCGGGCTCGGGCAAGAGCACCATCGGCGCCCTCCTGGCCTCCTCCCTCGAGATCCCGTTCCTCGACGCCGAGGGGCTGCACCCGCAGGCGAACATCGTCAAGATGGCCGGCGGAGTGCCGCTGACGGATGACGACAGATGGCCGTGGCTCGCCCTGGTGGGCGCGGCGCTCGCTGAGGCGGGAGCCGCCGGCACCGGACTGGTCATCGCCTGCTCAGCGCTCAAGCGGGTCTATCGTGACGCGATCCGCCGAACGTGCAGTTCGTGCACCTCTCCGGCTCGCTCAAGGTGCTCGGGAACCGGCTCGAGGGTCGCAGTGAACACTTCATGCCGCCGGCCCTGCTCCAGCCGCAGTTGGCGACCCTGGAAGAACTGCACGACGACGAGCCGGGCTTCGCGGTCGACATCGCCCAGCCCGTGCTGGACATCGTCACCGAAGCGGTGGCCCGGCTGTGCGCCCCGGCGCTGCCCGCATCTGTCACGATCGGTACCGGCGGGGCGGCCTGCCCGTGGTCCGGGTCGACGGTGCGGCCGGCGCGGCCGAGGTCTATCTGCAGGGCGCGCACGTCACCGGTTATGCACCGGCGGGACAGCCGCCGGTGTTGTGGATGAGCGCCTTCAGCGAATACGCTGCCGGCCGGCCCCTGCGCGGCGGGGTGCCGCTCTGCTTCCCGTGGTTCGGGCCGCTCGCAGAGGATCCCACTCTGCCCGCGCACGGCTTCGCCCGGCTGGCCGACTGGCAGCTGGCCGAGGCACACGAGTGCGGTGACGACATCGTCCTGGTCTTCCGTCTCACCGACACCGAACAGACCCGGTCCTCCGCCTGGCCGCACCGCTTCGAGGCCGACTACACGGTGACGGTCGGCGCCCGGCTGGGCCTCTCCCTGCGGGTGCGGAACGTCGGTGCCGGACCGGTGAGCTTCGCGGAGGGGTTCCACACCTACCTGAGTGTCCCGCGGGTGCTCTGGAATCCCTGGACCGAGAAAGCCGCGGCCATGCCCGACTTCGGTGACGCGGAGTGGACCGGGATGCTGTGCGTGTAGACCGCCAATGTGCACAGCGACGCGATCGTCCTGGCACCGGCGGAGACGCACACCATGAGTGCGGTCATCTCCACGAGCTCCTGACCTGACCGACGCCCGGAGGCGGCTGCCCTGTCCGGCCGGCGCCTTCGGGAGTGCTTTGGCGCAATGATTCGCTTACCCAGCCGCGTCGCCGCGCGAGGGGCCATCGCCTTGGCAATGTCCGTCCTGTTCTCCGGAGTCCTCGTCGCGGGAAGCGCCCAAGCAGCGCCAGTCGGCGTCGCTGCACAGTCTGGTCAGGCGCAGGCCGGTCAGGCGCAGTCCGGCCACGACCAGTCCGACCAGAACCGGAGCCGTGTCGTCACGTACGTCGCCCTGGGCGACTCGTACGCGGCCGGGCAGGGCGCCCTGCCGTACGAGAACGCCTGCCTGCAGAATGCCTCCAGCTATCCGGAGGTTCTGGACGACCTGAAACACGTCAGGTTGGTCGCCGACCCCAGCTGCAGCGGGGCGACAACGGCCGACGTGCTGAGCGTCCAGATTCCGTCGATCAGGAAGACCAGGAAGGTCGACGTGGTCACGGGGACCATCGGCGCCAACGACCTGAACGGTCCCGCCGTCGCCGCGGCCTGCTCCGTGTCGTTCGAGTCGCCGGAATGCCAGGCGGGCCTGGCCGGCGTCTACGCCCTCCTGACACCGCCGGCGCCGGAGCTACCCAGCGAACTGGCCGTGCGGCTGACCACCACTCTCACGGCCGTTGCCTCCACGATTCCCGGCGCCGCCATCCTGGTGACCGGCTATCCGTTCCTGTTCGAGACTCCGCCGCAGACGCACCCGAACTACGCGACCATCGTGCAACTCAACGCTGCGATTGCCGCGCTGAACGACACCATCGAGGGTGTGGCGGTGCAGCTCGCCCAGTCGGGCATCGACATCCGTTACGTCGACGTCACCGCGGCGTTCGCGGGACACGGCATCGGCAGCGCCGACCCCTGGATCAATTCGACCGGGATCGAAGCGTTCCACCCGACCGCGGCCGGCTACCGGGCCTACGCCACGGCCGTGCGGGCAGTGTGGTGACCGGGCGCGCGGCCTGGAGCGCTCAGGCGGCGACGCGCAGGGCTTCGCGGAGGTGCGTGAGCCCCTCGGTGAGGCGGGAGTCGGCGACCGCGGGGGTCACGCCGAGCAGGTCGGCGACCTGGGCGTTGCTGAATCCCGCGTAGTACGCGAGGTGGATCGCCTGACGGTGCTCAGGCGACAGGGTGTCGATGGCTTCCGTGGCGTGGTCGAGGGTATGGGTGGCAGTGAACATGGAAATCGAACTTTTCGTTGTGACGTGTGAAGGCGGCGCGCAGCTGTGCGGGCGCCGGGATTTTTCGCAGCGTGAATGATCGACCGAAAGTCCCGGTCGAGTGTTGTCCGGCCGGGTAGGACCCGATCGAGCGGTGTGCGACTCCGGCCGTGGATTGGGGCAGCGGAGTGGTCGTATCGTGGTAAAGATCGACGCGCAACGTGCAACACTAACACAACGGGCGACCGCGCGGGGACACCCCGCGCGGTCGCCTGGTCTCTACCCTCAGGCCAGGGTGGCCACATCGATCACGAAGCGGTAGCGCACATCCGACGCCAGCACCCGCTCGTAGGCTTCGTTGATGTAGTCGGCCGCGACCAGCTCGGTCTCGGGGGCGATGCCGTGCTCGGCGCAGAAGTCCAGCATCTCCTGGGTCTCGCGGATGCTGCCGATGCCGGAACCGGCGAATGAGCGGCGGTTGCCGAACAGGCTGAACACTTGCACCGGGAGCGGCTCGGCGGGGGCGCCGACGCTCACGAGGGTGCCGTCCAGGCGCAGTAGCCCCAGATAGGCGTTGATGTCGATCAGGGCGCTGACCGAGTTGATGATGAGATCGAACGTGTTGGCCAGCTTGTCGAAGGTGGCCGGGTCGCTCGTGGCGTAGTAGGAGTCGGCGCCCAGGCGCAGGCCGTCTTCCTGCTTGCTCAGGCTCTGCGAGAGGACGGTCACCTCAGCACCCATGGCGTGGGCGATCTTCACGGCCATGTGGCCGAGGCCGCCCATACCGACGACGGCCACCTTCTTGCCCGGGCCGGCGTTCCAGTGCGCCAGCGGCGAGTAGGTGGTGATGCCGGCGCAGAGCAGGGGAGCTGCGGCCTCGAACGGGATGCTCTCCGGAACCTTCAGCACGAAGTCTTCGACGACCACGACGTGAGTCGAATAGCCGCCCTGCGTGATGGTGCCGTCCAGGTCGACCGCGGCGTAGGTGCCGGTGTTGCCCTTGAGGCAGTACTGCTCCTCGCCGGCGAGGCAGTTCTCGCACTCGCGGCAGGAGTTGACCATGCAGCCCACACCGACCCGGTCGCCCACCTGGTGCAGGCTCACGGCCGAGCCGACCTCGGCAACGGTCCCCACGATCTCGTGGCCGACGACCAGGGGGTACTGCACCGGGCCCCATTCGCCACGCACGGTGTGGATGTCGGAGTGGCAGATGCCGGAGTAGGCGATGGCGATCAGCACATCGTTCGGGCCGAGGTCCCGTCGCTCGATGGTGGTCTTGACGAGCGGCGCGGTGGCGGAGGGAGCCGCGAAGGCGTTGACGGTGAGCATGGTTCTCCCTGGGGTAGCAGAAACGGAATCTGACAATCCAAGCATTTCCGCCGGGGTTCCCGGGGCCATCAGCCACGTACTGTCAGGGCACCTCTTGTCGGGAATTCTGCGCTCTGACAAGCTGTGGGGCATGTTGATTGGAATCAATCCCCTGCTCAGCGGGGAGCTGCTCAAGCTGCTGGATGAGATGGGTCACGGCGACGAGCTGTTCCTCGTCGACCGCAACTATCCGGCAGCCGCCTCCGGCCGGCCGGTCGTGCGGCTGGGACCCGCGAGCGTGACCGACGCGGCGGCCGCCATCCTGAGCGTCTTCCCGCTGGACCGCTACGTGGATCGACCGCTGGAGCGGATGGTGGTCGACGACGACCCCGCCATTCTGGGCCCCTCACAGGCACAGGTGCTCGCCGTCGCCCGTGCGGGCTGGCCCGAACTCGAATTCGGGATCGTGCCGCGCCTGGACTTCTATCACCGGGCCCAGTACGCCTACGCCGTGGTGCACACCCTGGACGCGCGGCCCTACGGCTGCTTCATCCTGCGCAAGGGCGTCGTCAACGACTGACGCTCAGGCTGTGATGAGGTATTCGGCGGTGGCGACGTCGGTGATCAGAACGTCGATCCAGCCGCCGGTGGCAGCGGCCCGGATGGCCTCGTGTTTGCGGGCGCCGCCGGCGATGCCCACCTTGCGTGGCACTCGGCGCAGGTCGTCGACGCTGATGCCGAGCACCCGGTCGTTCAGCGACGACTCCACCAGGGCTCCGTGCGCGTCGAAGAAGCGCAGGCACACGTCACCGACGGCGCCGCTGGTGCGGAGAAGTTCCATCTCGCTCTGCGAGACGACGTTGCCGGAGTCCTTCAGTAACGGGGAGGGCTGCAGGCTGCCGATGCCCACCAGCAGCACGGTGAGGGTGGACCATTCGGCGGCGACCTGGCCGATGTATTCATCCTGCAACAACGCAGCGCGCAGCTCGGCAGTGGCCACGACGCCGGGCGCGGCGACGAACCGCGGGGTGGCCCCGGTGATCCGGGCGAGCCGGTCGGTGAGGTGGGTGGCCTGCACTTGAACGGTCGGGTTGCCGACCCCGCCGATGACCTGCACCACCGAGTCCGCCGCCCGCGCGGGGCGGGGCACCATCGAATCGACCGTGGCGAGCAGGGTGGACGACCAGGACGAGATACCGACCCGGTCCTGGCCGGTGAGCGAGGTTTCCAGGTACGCCGCCCCGGCTCCGCCGAGGGCGCGCAGGATGGCACTGTCGTCGTCACCGAGCTGGTCGGCGACGACAACGTCGCTCAGGCCGAACCGGTCGCGTACCCGGTCTTCCAGATCCGGGTGCACCCCGGGTGGTGGCACCACGATGGTGCGCACCACGCCGAGGTTGACCGCTTCCTTGAGGAACCGGGACACCCGCGACTGGGAGATGTTCAACCGTTCCGCGATCTCCGGTTGGCGCAGGCCCTGTTCGTGGTACATCCGGGCGATCTTGGTGAGCAGCCCCAGCCGGTCGGTGGGCAACCGGCTCGGCACCGCCGACAATTCGCTGGACATACCGGCCAGCTTATTAGTAGGACGTGAACAGGGCCTGTTGCGCGAGCCGCAGCGCCCCCATCGCGTCATGGTTCGCCTGGGCCTCCTGCAGGGCCTGCACGTCGAGCTTGCCGAGGCCCCGCTGCACGGCCTTGAGGAAGTCGATGGCCATGTCCGCCGCGTCCACGCTGTCCTCCCGGAACGGGAACTGGTCGAGCTGCCAGACGCCGTGCCAGTTGTTCTTCTCCAAGGTGTAGAAGAACTCGAACAGTTCGATCGGATGCACGGTGCCGGCGACCAGGTCGTCGTCCCACTGGCGGAAGTTGTCGTTCACGTCCATGCCGAACAACCGGTTGTAGTCGATGGCGAGCTGGGCGGAATCGGCGGGGGATTCGCCGCCGAACAGCGCGTGGCCGAAGTCGAGCAGGATACCCACGTTGGGCAGGCCGATCTTCTCGATGCCGAGCAGGGTGCGGGGCATGGAGTCGAAGCTCATGTGCACGCGCGGTTCGCGGGGCTTGTACTCGATCACGAATTTCACGTCGGGGTTCTCGCTGGCGAGCCGGCCGACGCCGTCGAGGGACGCCTTCCAGAGTGTGCCGTGATCCACCTGGAAGGGATAGTCCCAGCCATCCTGGCCGGGCCAGAGCTTGACGTAGTCGGCGCCGAAGTGCCGGACGACGCCGACGGCATCCGTGATCAGGTCGTGGGCGACCTCGCGCACGCCGGGGTCGGGGTTGGTGAAGGAGCCTTTCATGAACTGCCGGGTATAGATTTCCGGAGTGATGCCGATGACCTTGAGCTTGTTGCGCTCGAGGGCTTCGTCGACCTGGGCGTTGCTGATGTCACCGCCGAAGAACGGGTAGTTGAGGTCGACGACCGAGAGGTCGCGAACCTTGCCGGCCAGGTCGATCGCGTCGAGGATGCTGCGCGGTTCGCCATAGCCGTCGGTGGCGTAACGGTCGACATAGGTGGCGAAGTGCCAGATACCGGCGCCGTAGACCTGTTCGTGGGGCATGAGCTCTGCTTTCTTGTCGTGGTGGTGGAGAGAAGCGCCGGCCGCGGACATCCGCCGCGGCCGGCGCCGGGAGGTTACTCGACTGCGAAGAGGGTGTAGCTGTCGGCGTTGTCAGCGTTGATGACGATGCAGTCGATGGACTGCTTCTCGTCTTCGCCGGTCTCGCCGTCGGTGATGAACGTGTCCGCCTGCTGCACGGCCAGTTCGGAGATCAGCACGGCGGGCTGCAGGCCGGTGGCCACCAGCTTGCCGTCCTTGATCGCCTGGACCGCGTCGGGGCTGCCGTCGAAGCCGACGATCTTGATGGAGTCCAGCAGCCCGGCCGCCTCGACCGCCGCCACGGCGCCCAACGCCATGGTGTCGTTGCCGGCGATGATGCCCTGGATGTCGGGATCACGCTGGAGCAGGGTCTCCACCTTGGTGAAGGCTTCGGCCTGGTCCCAGTTGGCGGTCTCCTTGGCGGCGGGCACCAGGTTCGGGTACTGCGAGATGACGCTGGCGAAGGCCTCGGAGCGGACGCCGGCGTTGGTGTCGGATTCCTTGCCCGTGAGTTCGATGTACTTGCCACCGTCGGGCAGCGCCGCCACGAACTCCTCGGCAACGGCCGCGGCGCCCTGGGCGTTGTTGGCCACGATCTGGGCGCTGGCGATGCCGGTCTCGTTGATCTCCCGGTCGATCAGGAACACCGGCACACCGGCGTCCACCGCCTTCTGGATCGGGCCGATCGAGGCGTCGGCGCCCGCGTTGTCGAGCACGATGGCCTTGGCGCCGCCGTTGATGGCCGCGTCGATCAGCTCGCTCTGCTTGTTCGGGTCGTCGTCGTGGGAGGCCACCGAGGTCTCGTAGCCGAGCTTCTCCGCCTCGGCCTTCGCCGCGTCGGCCTCTGCCTTGAAGAACGGGTTCTCCTGGGCCGGGGTGATGATCGCGATCAGCCCACCGGCGGTGTCTTCGCCGCCCCCGCCGCCGCCGGATGTGGCGGTGTCGGCGGGCGTGTCGCTGGAGCAGCCGACGAGTGCAAGTGCGGTCAACGCGGCCGCAGCCGCGAGGAGTACTTTCTTTCGCATGTGTTCGCTACCTCTCTTGGTTTCTCATGGTGCGTTCCCGGCGTCGTCGCCGGGGCGCGGTATCCGGTCAGGCCGCGGGTGAGGCGGGCGGGCCGGAAGACTTGTTCGCCGCGGCCAGGGCCGCGTTCTTGGATCGCTTGATGCGCTGCTGTGCCTGGTCGAGCATGACGGCCAGGATGATGACGGCGCCCTTGATCGTGATCTGCCAGAAGGTGGACACTCCCACGATCACCAGCCCGTCGCTGAGGAAGCCGATGACAAAGGCGCCGACGAGCACGCCGCGCACATTGCCACGGCCGCCGGTGAGGGCGGCGCCGCCGATGACGCAGGCGGCGATCGCGTTGAGCTCGAAGGTCTCGCCCAGTTGCGGGGCGGCGCTGGTGAGCTCGGAGGAGATGATCAGGCCGGTCGTCGCCGCGCAGAATCCGCTGATCATGTAGACCCGCAGTTTCACCTTCCGCACCGGCACGCCGGCCAGCTCTGCGGCGCGTTCGTTTCCGCCGGTGGCGTACACCCAGCGGCCGAACGGGGTTTTGCGTAGCACGAACACCGCGATCAGTGCGAAGACCACCATGATCCAGATCGCGGTGGGCACCCCGAGGATGCGGCCGCCGCCGATGAGGTTGAAGCCGGTGTTGCCGAGTTCGGGGTCACCGCCGAGCTTCGGGTAGGTCGAACCGTTGGAGATCAGCAGGGCCGCGCCCCTGGCGACGTACAACATGCCCAGGGTGGCGATGAATGGGGCGACGCCGAACCGGGTGACCAGGGTGCCGTTGATGAAGCCGACCAGGGTGCCGACGGTGAGGGAGCAGAGCACGACCACCCAGACCTGCGGGTAGAGCACTACGTCGAGGGAGTTGAGCTGCAAACCCTGCAGCAGCACACCGGCGACCACGCCGGACAGGCCGACCGTTGAACCGATCGACAGGTCGATGCCGCCCTTGAGGATGACGAACAACATCCCGATCGCGAGGATCGCGTTGTACGCGACGTGCTTGGTCATCGTGATCATGTTGTTCACCGACAGGAATGAGTCGCTGAGCGCCGAGAAGATGATGATCAGCACGATCAGGGCGATGAACGCGCGGCCTTCGAGCAGGATGGAGCCGAGGTCGACGTCGTTGCCGCGGATGCTGAACCGGCGGGGTGCGCGGGGCGGCTGCTGGTCGCCGGCGGGCGCCGGCCGGGGTTGGGTGACGGTCATGCGCCTGCTCCAGTTTCTTCATCGGTGGACTCGCCGGAGGCGATCATCAGTTCTTCGCGGGTGGCGGTGCGGGGGTCGAACTCCCGCACGATTCGTCCCTTGGACATCACGATCACGCGGTTGGCCGCGTTGAGCGCCTCGCCCACCTCGGAGGTGGCGAACAGCACACCGAGGCCGCGCTCGGCCTCGCGGGCCATCAGGGCGAAGATCTCCGCCTTCGCACCGACGTCGATGCCGCGGGTGGGTTCGTCCAGCAGCAGCACCTCGGGGGCGGTGAGCAGCACCTTGCCGATCACGACCTTCTGCTGGTTGCCGCCGGAGAGTGAGGTGATCGCGGCGGCGGGACCGGCGGTTTTCACCCGAACGTCCGAGATCTCCTGCTGCACGGCGGTGCGCTCGCCCGGCGTGGAGATCCAGAGCCCCTTCACGAAGGAGAGCAACCCGGCCAGCGACACGTTCTCACCGACCGACATGGTCTGCACCAGGCCGTCCCGCTGCCGGTCCTCCGGCACGAGGGCGAGCCCCAGGTCGATCCGCTGGGCGATGCTCTCCCGGGTGATCAGCCGGCCCTTGAGGGTCACCGTGCCGCTCTGCACCGGTACCCGGCCGGCCAGCGCCTCGAGCAGTTCGGTGCGGCCGGCACCCATCAGCCCGTAGAGGCAGACGAGTTCGCCGGCCCGCACGTCGAGGCTGAAGCCGTCCACCGACAACCGGGCGGGGTTGGTGGGGTCGGCGACGGTGATGTCGCGAAGCGACAGCACGACGTCGCCGAACTCGGTGAGCAGGTCGGGGGAGAGGTCGTCGGCGCTGCGGCCGACCATGTTGGAGATCACCCAGTCGAGGTCGATGTCGGCGCGCTCGCCGGTGGCAACGAGGGCGCCGTCCCGGAAGACCACGGCATGGTCCGCGATTTCCAGAGCCTCCTCGAGGTGGTGCGAGATGTACACGATGGCCACCCCGGCCGCGGTGAGTTCGTGAATCACGCGGAACAGCACCTCGACCTCGCTGCCGCTGAGGGCGGAGGTCGGCTCGTCCATGATCAGCACCCTGGCCTCACCGGCCAGCGCCCGCGCGATCTCCACCACCTGCTGTTGGCCGAGGCGCAGGTCGGCGACGAGGGTCTTGGGGTTCAGGGACTCTTCCAGCCGCTCCAGCAGGGTGAGCGTCTCGGCCGTCTCCTGGCGTTCGTTCACGACGATGCCGCCGCGCACGAGTTCCCGGCCCATGAAGATGTTGTCCCGCACACTCAGGTTCGCGCAGAGGCTCAGTTCCTGGTGGATGATCGCGATCCCGCGTGCGCTGGCGTCCACGGTGTTGCGCAGCACCACTTCCTCGCCGTCGAGTTCGAGCAGGCCGGAGGTGGGCGATTCGACGCCGCTGAGGATCTTCATCAGGGTGGACTTGCCGGCACCGTTCTCGCCGAAGAGCACGGTGACGGTGCCGCGGCGGATCTCGAAGTCCACGCCTTTCAGGGCCTGGGTGGCGCCGTAGCTCTTGGCGATGCCGATGGCGCGCATCACCACATCGGTGGACGGCTGGGCTCGGGTGCCGGGGATGGTCACTCCTGCACCTCGAAGCTCACCGGGACCACCGAGACCAGGGCCGGGTTGACCCGGGTGTACGCCCCGGTCACGGTCACGGTCTTGCCGGCGAGGGCGGCCGGGTCGACGTCGCCGAGTACCTCGGTGCGCACCAGGTTGTTGAGTTCGGTGGCCACGGTCTGGTACTCGAGCTGGTTGGTGAATTCGTTGAAGCTCACGGTGCCGGTGACGTCGCGGATGGCCGTGCCGTTCAGCGCCGGCCCGATCTGGACCTGCACCGTGACGTCGGCGGGCACCCCCTCGACCGTGACGGGCAGGATGGCGCCGGCCGGGGTGCCGGCGACTCCGGTGAAGGTCACCGGGAAGCTGTAGGCGCTGCTCGATCCCGAGGTGTTGCCGAAGTCCGCCTCATCGGCGCCGGCGGCCAGGTCGCCGAGCAGGGTCGGCAGGTCGATGGCGTCCTCCTCGATCTGCGGTGCGATCTCGGATTCGAAGCGGTCGGCCGCATAGCTGGCCGGGTCGAAGCCGCCGGATGCCGCGGCCTCGGCGTCTTCGATACTCACGACCTTGACGCTCATGGCGGCCGCGACGAGCACCACCAGGACCGCAAGAGTGCCGATCATCCAGGGTTTGACCCGACGGGGCCGTTGTGGTTCTCGTGCCATGACGGGGTACTGCTCCTTTGCAGATGTGGTGCGGGACGAGCGGGTGGTGCCGGTGGTGCCGGGTCAGGACCCAAGAGTGGCGGGTTGGCCAGAGGGGGCGGGCCGGCCGCGGGCGCCGGCGACGGCGGCGAGCCAGCGCTGCCGGCGGTGGCGGCTCTGGTCGGCGTCCTGCCGGGGGCGGAAGGTGGAGGTTCGGCGTGGAAGGGCGAGAACGTCGGCGTCGGACCAGATGCCGGCTTGGGCGCCAGCCAGGTGGGCCACGCCGAGGGCGGACAGCGCGGCGACGTCGGGCCGCACGACGTCGCGCTGACTGAGATCTGCCTGCAGCTGCATCAGCCAGTCGTTCCCGGCCGGGCCGCCGTCGACCAGGATCCGGTCGATCCGCGCGCCACCGGCGTCCACGGCGGCGAGGACGTCTTCGATCTGCAGCGGGATGGACTCCACCGCGGCCCTGGCCAGATCGCTTGGCCGGCTGCCGAGGCCCAGGCCGATGATCAGGGCGTGCGCGTTCTCATCCCACCACGGTGCCCCGAGGCCCGCGAACGCGGGAACGAGGTCGATCCCGTGGTCGTCGGGGGCGGCTTCGGCCAGCGCGAACAGGGCGGCCGGAGTGCTGCCGAGCAGCCCGGCGAGCCAGACCATGGTGGCCCCGGTGGAGAGGATGTTGCCCTCGAAGGCGTAGGCGGTGGCATCCGTCTGCCACGCGATGGTGCGCACCAGCCCGCCAGCGGTCGCGGCGTCGGCACCGGGCGCGGACAGGCCCATGACCGACGAGCCGGTGCCGTAGGTGACCTTGACGGCGCCGGGGGTACGCACCCCGTGCGCGTAGAGGGCGGCGTGCGAGTCGCACATCACCGCGAGCACCCGGGTGGCGGGCGGCAGAGTCGGCACCCCGAGGAGCGGCGTGCTCGGAGCGGAGGAGGCGACGACGGTGGGCAGCGTTGCCCGGGGGACGCCGAAGAGGGCGAGTAGCCGGTCGTCCCAGTCGACGGTGGCCAGGTTGAGCAGTTGGGTGCGACTGGCGTTGCCGGCCTCGATGCGGTGCTCGCCGGTGAGCCGGAACAGCAACCAGGAGTCCACGGTTCCGGCGCAGATCTCACCCGCGCGGCTGCGACTGCGATCGGGGTCGACCTGGTCGAGCAGCCAACCGAGTTTGAGGGCGGAGAACATCGGATCGATCGGCAGTCCGGTCACCTCGCGGACGAGGTCACCGTGACCGGCGGCGGTGAGGTCGGCGGCGGTGGCGCTGGTGCGGCGGTCCTGCCAGCCGAGCACCGGGCCCAGCGCCACCCCGGTGGCCCGGTCCCAGACCAGGGCCGACTCGCGCTGGCTGGACAGACCGACCGCCGCGATCCGGTCGCCGAAACCGGCCGTCGCCTCGGTCAGCCCGCGCACCACGCTGTCGAAGATCTCCTCGGCATCCTGCTGCACCCAGCCCGGATGCGGGTGGGTCTGCCCGATCGGTACCGTGCCGGACGCCACGACCGCGCCGGCCGCGTCGACGACGACGACCTTGGTGGAGCTGGTGCCCTGGTCGATCGCGACGACGACGGGCCCTGCGTCAGCCATTCGTCCTCGCATCCCGGGCGGCCGCAGCAAGGTGGGCGGGGGTGAGGCCGAAGTGGTCGAGCAGGAAGTCGGTGCTGCCGGTTGGCGCGAACTCGGTCAGCCCAAGGATGCGCACCGGCACCCGGGCATCCCGGCCCAGCTGCGACACGACCGAGGCGACGGCGGCACCGAGGCCGCCGGCGACGTTGCCCTCCTCGGCAGTGATGATCGCGCCGGTTTCTTCGGCGGCGGCCACGATCGAGGCCACATCCAGTGGCGCGATGTAGGCGGCGTTCAGCACCCGGACGCTCAGGCCGTCGGCGGCGAGCAGCTCGGCGGCCTCGACGGCGCGGGAGACCAGGGTGCCGGTGCCGATCAGGGTGACGTCGGTGCCCTCACGGAGGGTCTGGAAGTGACCGCGTTCGAGCACGGAGCCGGCCGGTGACACGTCGGGTACCTTGTGCCGGCCCACCCGGATGTACATCGGCCGGGGGCTGGCGACGGCCTGCTGCACGGCCTGCCGGGTCTGCAGGCGGTCCGCGGGAACGACGATGTCCAGGCCCGGCAAGGCGCGGAGCCACGAGAAGTCCTCCACGGAGTGGTGGGTCGGGCCCAGTTCTCCGTAGGCCATGCCGGGACTCATGCCGCACAGGATAACCGGGTGCTGGCTGTAGGCCACGTCGGCCTTGACCTGCTCGAGGGAACGGCCGGTGAGGAAGGGCCCGGCGGCGCAGACGAAGGGGATATACCCGGCGCTGGCCAGGCCGGCGCCCACGCCGACCATGTTCTGCTCGGCGATGCCGACGTTGATGAGTCGGTCGGGGAACTCGTCGCGGAAGGCGACCAGGTTGCTGGAGCCGACGGAGTCATTGCAGACGGCCACGATGCGGTCATCGGTGCGGGCGAGTTGGATCAGTTCGTCGGCGAAGGCGGTGCGGTTGTCGTAGAGGCCGGGGGTCGTCGTCGTGGTGCTCATGCCAATTCCTCCAGTGCCAGCACTACCTGTTCCGTGGACGGCACTTTGTGGTGCCACTCCACGCGGTCCTCGATGAACGACACACCCTTGCCCTTGGTGGTGTTGGCGATTACAGCGACGGGCTTGCCGGTGCTGGAGGGCTTGAAGGCTGCCGCGAGCTGTTCATAGTCGTGGCCGTCGATGATGCGCAGCTCCCAGCCGAACGCGAGCAGCTTCTCGTCCAGCGGGTCCAGCGATGAGGTGTCCTCCGTGCGGGCGCCCTGTTGCAGCCGATTGCGGTCGACGACGGCGGTGAGGTTGTCGAGCCCGTAGTGGGCGCCGGTCATCAGGGCCTCCCAGTTGCTGCCCTCCTGCATCTCGCCGTCACCCATCACGGCGAAGACCCGGGCGCCGTTGCCGGCGAGTTTCGCGGCCAGCGCCTGGCCGACGGCGACGGGAAGGCCGTGGCCGAGTGGGCCGGTGTTGGTTTCGACCCCCGGTACCTTGTTGCGGTTGGGGTGGCCGTTGAGCGCGGAGAGCGGGCCCATGAAGGTGAGCAGCTCGTCGGGGGAGAAGTAGCCGCAGCTGGCCAGGGTGGCATACAGGGCGGCGGCGCAGTGTCCTTTGCTGAGCACGAACCGGTCGCGTCCGGCCTTCTGCGGATCGTTCGGGTCGATCCGCAGAACGCCGTTGAACAGCACGGTGAGGATGTCGGTGACCGAGAAGTCGCCGCCGATGTGGCCCTGCCCGGCGTGGTCGATCATCCGCACGACGTCGCTGCGGGTGTCGTTCGCCCGACGGTGCAGCAGGGCGCTGCGGTCGGTGACGGATGCTGCGGTCAGTTTCTCCTGCAGCTTGCGCCAGGCCTCGACCTGGGTGACATCGGTTCCTAACAGCATCGTTGCCGCACTCCCCTTGCATATCTATTCACGCCTGCTTGAACGATCACCAGCATGACATGGCTCTACCCGGGGTGTCAATGGATCGCCGGAAACCGGCTCGAGGCTCTAGGGCAGGCCGAGCAGGCGGAGGCCGGCCGCGGCGGCGGCCCCGACGATGACCACGACGAGGAAGGGGGCCTTCAGCCACAGGGCGACGGCCGCTGCGACGAGGGCGCCCAACCGGGAGTCGACGACCACCTCCTGGCCGGTCGCGACGGCGTTCGCGACGGTGAGTGAGGCGAGCAGCCCGATGGTGAGGCTGCCGGCGACCCGGGCCACCCGCGGGTTGGTCAGCCACTTCTTCGGTACCAGGTAGCCGAGCAGCTTGGTCAGGAAGCCGACCAGGCAGGCCAAGACGATGAGCGGCCACAGGTTCACGAGCCGGCCTTCCCGTACGGGTCGACATCCGGTTCGAGGCCCTCGCCGTCGGGCCCGGTGCGGTAGCCGAACCAGCCGATCAGGGCGGCGACGACGGCTGCGACGAGGATCGGCACGCCGGGCGGGACGACCGGCACCGCGAGCACGGTGGCGAGCGCGCACGCGGCGGCGGTCGCGCCGGCCTCCCGGGACCGCAGCCGCGGCCACAGCAGGGCCAGGAACGCCGCGACGGCCGCGCCGTCCAGGCCCCACTGCTTCGGGTCGCCCAGCGCGTCGCCGGCCAGCGCGCCGATCAGGGTGAAGAGGTTCCAGAGCACGAAAATGCCCACCCCGGCCACCCAGAACCCGCGCTCCTGCTCGACCGGATCGGTCTGGCCGGTGCTGGTGGCCAGCGACTCGTCGATGGTGACGTGGGCGGCGGCGAGGCGGCGCCAGCCGCGCGGCTGCAGCAGCACGTTCATCTGCATTCCGTAGACGGCATTGCGGATGCCGAGCAGTGCGGCCGCGCTCGCCGCGGCGACGGGGGTGCCGCCACCGGCGATCACGCCGATGAACGCGAACTGGGAGCCCCCGGAGAACAGCAGCAGGCTCAGCAGCTGGGTCTGCCAGACATCCAGCCCCGAGGCGACGGAGAGCGCCCCGAAGGACACCCCATACAGGCCGGTCGCGACGGCGATGGACAGTCCGACTCTGGCCCCGGGGGACTGGCGCAGGAATATGGACACCAGCCGACCCTAGCCGAGCGCCGCGGGGCGCATCCGCACCGGAGCGAGGGCGCGCACCAGAACGACGGCGGTGACGGCGCCTGCGGCCATGATGGATGCCAGAACGACGACCTGGAACCGGCCGGCCTCCAGCGGCGAGGAGCCTCCGAAGATGGCGCCGACGAACGCCCCGGGCAGGGTGACCAGACCAGTGGTCTTGGTCTGGTCGGTGGCGGGGATCAGCGCGGAATACACGGCGTCTCGGGCCAGCGCGAGGGTGGATTGCCGGGGAGTGGCGCCGAGGGCCGTCCAACCCTCCACCTGGTCCCAGTGATCGTTCACCGATTCGGTGAGCCGCCGGCCGGCCAGGGTGGCGATCGACATGGCATTGCCGATTACGATGCCGCCGATGGCCAGCGCGTATCGCGGGGTGAACTCGATGGCGCCGGTGCTGAAGACCACGAGCAGGGTGACGAGGACGCCGGCGCCCATGGCCGCGGCGACCAGGCCGAAGTGGTTCCAACTCCAGTGCAGCCGCCGGGTGGCGGTGACGGCCGCGACGCCGAACATCAACAGCAGCGCCACGCTCACCCAGAGCGGGCTGGTGATCACGCCACCGAGGATGACGCTGATCACGGCCAGCTGGGCGGCACCGCGCAGGATCGCCAGCGCCGGTGCGGATGGGTGTGGGGTGCGCGATCCCCACAGCACGGCGATGGTGATGGCCGCGAGGGCCGCGACGCCGATCAGCGTGGGTATGAGGTTGGGAACGCCGGTCATTGGTTCAGCGTAGCGACTGGCGAAGGGCCGTCGTGCGTGCTAGACGACCTGCCAGGCCGGCTTGTTCGCGTAGGCGTAGCGGTAGTAGTCGAGGTCGGCCAGGCGTGAGGCCGCGGCCTCGTCGACGAGCACGGTGACGTGCGGGTGCAGCTGGATTACCGAGCCCGGGCTGCTCGAGGACACCGGTCCCTCCACGGCGCCGGCGATGGCTTCGGCCTTCTCTTCGCCGAAGGCCAACAGGATCAGGTGCTTCGCCCGGCGGATGGTACCCAGGCCCTGGGTGATGCAGTGGATGGGCACATCGTCGATGGAGGGGAAGAACCGGGCGTTGTCGGTGCGGGTCTTCCTGGTCAGGGTCTTCACCCGGGTGAGCGAGGCGAACGATGATCCCGGTTCGTTGAAGCCGACATGGCCGGTGCGGCCGATGCCGAGGATCTGCACGTCGACCCCGCCGGCGGCGCTGATGGCGGCTTCGTAGTCGCTGCCCGCGGTCTGCAGGGTGGCCAGGCCGCCGTTGGGCACCTGAATGTTTCCCGGGGTGAGCCCGAGCGGCTCGACCGCATCGCGGATGATCACGGCGCGGTAGCTCTCCGGATGCCCGGCGGGCAGGCCCACGTACTCGTCGAGCGCGAAGCCGCGCACCCGGGAGACGTCCAGCGGGTCGGCTCGCAGCGACTCGGCGAGGGCGCTGTAGAGAGACATCGGGGTGGAGCCGGTAGCCAGGCCGAGCACGGCATCCGGTTTCTGGCTGATCAGTCTTCTGATCGATGCGGCGGCGAGAATGCCGGCTTCGGTCTCGGTGTCGAGGACGACTACTTCAGCCAAGGGGTGCTCCAGGTGCGATGAGTGGGTCGGTTGGGATGGTGGCGGTGCACCGGTGATCGGAGGTTGGGTCGCCGACCACCGGTGCGGATGGGACGGTTGGGACTAAAAGGTGGTCGAGGCGGAGTCGGGGTTGCCGCCCTCCAGGACGTCGTCGTCGCCGCGACCCGGGGTCTTCAGGTTCCAGCGGCGAATGACGAACCGGACGAGGAAGTAGTGGATCGCCGCGCAGGCCAGCCCGATCGGGATCAGCAGCAGCGGTTTACCGACGCGTTGCAGTTGGGCGAGGCCCGGGATCTTTCGTCCCGTTCCGGCATCTACGGTGGCGCTGGACATGGATTCCTCCTGAGCTGGTGCGGGTGCACCCTCTGTCGGCATGCCGACGCTGCCGATGGTCTCGGCGCGAAAGTGCCCGGTGGGGGCGATGGTGCGGCGTGATCAGCGGGGCATCCGCTGGCGGGAACTACAGATCGTGATTGAGGTCGAGGATCATGTGGATCTGATATCGGTCACCGCGGTACCAGGAGGTGACGTACTCGACGGGAGTGGACCCCGCCGAAGAGGTGCGGCGGAACACCAGGAGGGGAACTCCCACGTCGATGCCGAGGGGCCCGGCCAGGACGGCATCCGCGGACTCGGCCCAGGCGGTCTGCTCCGCGTGGTCGATGCGCAGGCCGTACTCCGTGGCGAAGGTGGCGTAGAGCGAACGGGTCAGGTCCTGGTCGCCGAGTCCGGGCAGCAGCGCGGCCGCGTAGTAACCGCGTTCGAAGGCCATGGGGATGCCGCCGGCGAGTCGCAACCGGTCGACCTGGTGCACAGTCGCGCCGACCTTCAGCCCCAGTGCCGCGCGCACTTCAAGCGGGGCCTCGATCAGGGTCGACGCCATCACGACGGTGGCGGGCACCAGGCCGCGCCGGCGCATGTCCTCGGTGAAGGAGGCCAGGTGCAGGTCGCTCTGCACGCGCTCGCCGGCGACGAAGGTGCCTTTCCCCTGTATCCGGTAGAGCACCCCCTCCTCCACGAGCTGTCGGATGGCCTCCCGCACGGTGGACCGGCTGACACCGTACTTCGTCATCAGTTTGCGCTCGGGCGGGATCGCGGCGTGCGGAGCCAGGCTGGTCTCCACCCGTTCGAGCAGGATGGACCGCAGCTGGGCGTGCTTGGGGACTGCTCCGCCGGCGAGTACCGGGGTGTTCTCGAGCCGTGTCACCACCGCACCGCCTTCCTGGTCTTCGGTTGCTGGGTTCCAACCGGACCACTTCCGCTTTGTGGTCCGCACTGGTACGATCCAATTACTTCGATAATGAAGGTGCACCGGTTCGTTTGTCAAGGCCCGGCCCGCACAGCGTTCCCGGCTCAGGGGCGCTGATTCTCGACCGTTCCAGGCGCCGCGGTGCCGGGCAGTACCAGAGGAGAAGACAACGGCGAGCAAGGCAGAACAGATCCTGGCAGGCCTCGGTGGCTCGGCCAACATCGTCGACATCGAGGCGTGCATCACTCGCTTGCGCACCGAGGTGGCGGATGCGTCCCTGGTCGACGAGGCCGTGCTGAAGGCGGCCGGCGCCCACGGGGTGCTCCGGATGGGCGCGGAATGCTTGTGCACCCCATCGTGCCGGTCATCGTGCCGGACCGTCATGGCGAGGACATCACCCTGGCCACCGCCGTGGTCGCCGACCTCGAGCTGGCGGCAGGGGAGACCTTTCTCACCGTGAACCGCTGACCGCACTCCCATCCACGTCCACGACCCAGGAGACCCGTCATGACACCGCCCATCACGCCATCCGGCACCGCGCAGCGCGCACCGGCGCTACCGAGGGATGCCGGACCGGGCACGGGAACTGCGCTGATGATCGTTGCCGGCACGGTGATCCTGCCCGACCGGGAGCTCTCGCCCGGCTGGGTCGAGGTGCGGGACGGACTGATCGTCGCAATCGGCGATGGCCAGCCGCCCCGCTCGGCGGATGTCGTCTTCCCGGCCGACGTGCTGGCGCCCGGCTTCGTCGACGCCCACAATCACGGCGGAGGCGGAGTCAGCTTCAACGATCCAGATCCGCGGGCGGCGGCGGAACGGATCGTTGGGACGCATCGTGCCCACGGCACCACCACGCTGATGGCCAGCCTGGTGACCGCGCCCCTCGACGAGATGGAACGGCTCGTTCGCAAGTTGGCCGCGCCGGTGCACGACGGCCTCCTGGCCGGCATCCACCTGGAGGGGCCCTGGCTGAGCCCGGAGCACCGCGGCGCGCACGCAGCGCCGTTGTTGCGACTGCCCGACCCGGCCAGCGTCGACCGGCTGATGCGAGCCGGTGCCGGCGCCGTGCGCATGGTGACAATAGCCCCAGAGCTGGAGGGTGGCCTGGCTGCCGTGGCCCGCATCGTGGAGCACGGCGCCGTGGCCGCCATCGGCCACACCGACGCCGACTATGACCTCACTCGGGCGGCGATCGCCGCCGGCGCCAACGCTGGCACCCACGTCTTCAACGCCATGCGACCGCTGCACCACCGCGAACCGGGTGCCGCTCTTGCGCTGCTGGAGGACCCGACGGTGTTCGCAGAGGTCGTCGCCGACGGGATTCACCTGCATCCGGGCATCGTGCGCCTGATCAGCCAGAGCCCGGCGCGGCCGGTCCTCGTGACGGATGCCATGGCCGCCGCGGGTGCGGCGGACGGCGCCTACAAGCTCGGCTCCCTCGACGTGCGGGTGGCCGACGGGGCTGCCCGGCTCGTCGACGGCACCATCGCCGGCAGCGTCCTCACCCTCAGCCACGCGGTGCGTTACGCCGTGCTCACTGCCGGGGTGCCGCTGGCGCTCGCCGTGCGGGCCGCGAGCCAGAATCCCGCCGACCTCCTCGACCTCGCCGACCGCGGTCGGATCAGCCCGGGCCTCCGTGCCGACCTCGTTGTGCTCGACGCCGACCTGAGCGTGCAGGCAACCCTCCACGCGGGCGCATGGGTAGGCTCGCGGAATGAGCGAATCCCTGCGAACCCGACTGCGCGCCCTGCCCGATTTTCCGGACGACCTGCCGCGCTTCGACCCGGCGACCGCCCCGGCCGATCCCGCTGAGCTGTTCCTGGCCTGGCTGGAGGCCGCGCTCGCCGCGGGGGTGCGGCAGCCGCACGCGTTCAGCCTCGCCACGGTCGATGGCGGCGGGGTGCCGTCATCACGGATGCTGATCCTCAAAGACCTCGACGCGGGTGGTTGGCAGTTCGCCACCGCCCGCACGTCACGGAAGGGCCGGGAGCTGGCCGAGAACCCGCGGGCGGCACTGAATTTCTACTGGTCGGAACTCGGGCGGCAGGTGCGAGTCGTCGGCTCCGTCGTGGAGCTCTCGGCGGAGGCGTCGGCCAGGGACTGGGCCGAGCGCCCGGCCGCCGACGACGCCGCCAACCCCGCCTGGCAGCTGTACGCGCTGCGCCCGACGGAGGTCGAATTCTGGCAGGCCAGCGCCGACAGGCACCACATCCGGCACCGCTACGACAATCTGCCCGGGTAGCTCTTCTGACGCCTTGACCGAGCCGTTCTGGCGGGATCGCCCCTCCTCCACAGGTGGGTTCTTTGTGGGTTCTCCACCGCTGATTCATTGGGATCGGGCGTGCCAGTGGTGGGTGGTTGCATAGGCGTATGGCCACCTCGAATGCCACTCCCGAAGACTCCCCCGACGACGCCGACGACAGTGTCGTCGACCCGGTCGCGGCGGCGATCAGCGCGGTCATCGATCCGCTGATCGAGAACGAGAAAGCCCTCGCC
>NZ_JAODBG010000027.1 GCF_025463825.1 Cryobacterium sp. | reverse complement strand
TCGGCTGCGGAGGCATCCGGCTGCGGGGAGTGACGTGACAAAGGGAGGGTACTTTCGGCGCGATTGACGGGAAGTGATGCTCGTCATTCAGACCAGGCCAAAGTAACGAATAGGTAAAGGCTAGCGGGCGGGCCGCGATTTTGCCATCTCGCGACGCCGCAAAACCCGTCAACGAGCCCATCGGCACCCGCCCAGCAGCCTGCCCCACGAGCCGGTTGGCGGTTCGAAAACCGCACGCTGGCCAGCTATTGCGCGGAACATCGCGTGCGATCGGCTATCAAAACCCTAAATGTCGTCGCCGGCCATAAATTCGTTGAAAAGTTTCAGCAGGATGGGCTCCGCGGTGGCGTAGAGATCGGGTGCCGCCGCGATGAGAAGGCTGATGCCTTCACGGTCGTCGCCGAACCCGCCGACGCGGGCACCCGCTTCGGCCGCGACCAGCCCGCCGGCGGCGTGGTCCCAGGGGTTCAGGCCGCGCTCGTAATACAGGTCGAGACGACCAGCGGCCACCGAGCACAGGTCGAGGGATGCCGCCCCCACCCGGCGCACGTCGCGAACCTGGGCGATCAGGCCGTGCAGCACCTGCGCCTGGCGGCTGCGTCGCACCGAATCGTAGGAGAAACCCGTTCCGAACAGGGCCAGCGAGAGCGGCACCCCGGTCTTCACCTGCAGGGGGCGCCCGTTCAGGTCGGCGCCCTGGCCGGCCTGCGCGGAGAACAGCTCATCGATGGCCGGGTTGTGCACCGCGCCGGCCAGCGCCGTCCAGGAGGCCGGGTCGGCGTCGCCCTCGACCACGGCGATGCTCACGGCGTAGAACGGGATCCCGTAGAGGTAGTTCACGGTGCCGTCGATGGGGTCGACCACCCAGGTCAGGCCGGAGGTACCGGTGCCGGCGGTGGATTCTTCGCCGTGGAAGCCGTCGTTCGGCCGTGCGTCGGCCAGCAGCGAGCGGATGAGCGCCTCGGTCTCCCGGTCCGCGAGGGTCACCACGTCTTCCGGTGACGACTTGGACGCCGCGATCTCCACGCCCTCCGCTCGGCGCCGCCGGGCCAGTTCACCGGCGGTGATGGCCGTCTTCCGGGCGAGGGCGAGCAGTTCGGTCGAAGCGGATGGAGTCATCCGACCACGCTACGCCCCGGCGCCCGCCGGCAACAGGAGGCGGAGGTGACCATCTGCTTAACGACGAAACGCGCCGGTGCCGGCGCGTTTCGTGTGATGGTGTGGTGCTTGTGTGCTGTGGCGAGTGCGAGATTCGAACTCACGAAGGCTACGCCGTCTGATTTACAGTCAGATCCCTTTGGCCGCTTGGGTAACTCGCCAGTGCATACCCGACCATATGTGACCACGTGACCGGAGACGCTCAGACAGAATACAAGCCGAAGGGCCCAAGTGCGAAATCAGCCGGGGGCAGCCGGCTGTCGGACCGGTGGATATGATCACTTCACACCCCTCTTGCACGCCGGTAAGGAACCCGAATGGTCGGAATCGACGAGGTCGCCCGTCGAGCGGGCGTCTCCACCGCCACGGTGTCGCGCGCGCTGAGCGGCAATGGCCACGTGTCGCCCGCGACCCGGCTCAAGGTCAAGGCCGCGGCACTGGAAATGGGCTACGTGGTGTCGTCGAACGCGTCCAGCCTGGCGTCCGGCCGGATGAAGAACATCGGCGTCGTCGTGCCGATTCTGAATCGGTGGTTCTACTCCAATGTCGTCGAGGGTGCCCAGAAGGCCTTGCTGCACAACGGCTACGACCTCACTCTGTACAACCTCACCGGAGGCGGCGAGGAGCGGCGCAGCGTCTTCGAGCACTTCCTGTTGCGCCAGCGGGTGGATGCCGTCATCGCGATCTCGCTGGAACTGACCGAGAGCGAAGTGGCCAGGCTGCACGCCCTGGGCAAGCCGCTCGTGGGCGTCGGCGGCCCGATCACGGGTGTGCCCACCCTCACCATCGACGATGTGGCGGTGGCCAGGCTCGCCACCGAACACCTGCTCGCCCTCGGCCACACCCGCATTGCCCACATTGGGGGCAACAGGGACTTCGACCTCGATTTCCACCTGCCGACCAATCGCCGTTTCGGCTACGAGGCCGCGATGGAGGCCGCCGGGATCGACGTGCCCGCGGGCGTGTTCGCGCCGGCGGACTTCACCATCCGCGGCGGGTACCAGGCCGCCAAGCAGCTGCTCGGCAGCCCGCACAACCGACCCACCGCCATCTTCGCCGCGTCGGACGAGATGGCGATCGGCAGCATCCTGGCCGCGCGGGACCTGGGCCTGGTCGTGCCGCGGGACGTGTCGGTGATCGGCATCGACGACCACGAACTGGCCGACTTCTTCGGCCTGAGCACCATCGCGCAATTCCCGCAGGGGCAGGGCGCCACCGCCGTCGAGATTTTGATGGAACAGTTGCGCCCCGGCCAGCACGATGAGGCGGTCGTGAACACCCCGATGCCGTTCGAGCTCATCGTGCGCTCGAGCACGGCCCGCCCCGGCGACTGAGCCGGTTGCCGCCCGACCTGGAGCAGCATCCGGTCCTTCTCGGTAACATGGCTCCCATGGCAGATTCAACGTTCGACATGGGTGTGTATCTGAGTACCGCTTGATGGTGCAGACTGCTGGAATCACTGGTGAGTGTCGGTTTACTCGTTGCTTGGTGTTGCCATAGGTAGGGGGTGATTGTGGCTACGGGTTGTGGCTAGCGCTGGTAACCTCCGAAGATGACTCGTGAAAAGCGCCCTGCCGGCTCTGGCGGCTACCAGACGAAGAAGGACGCAGCTGGAAACCTGATCGCCTGGCGCGGTGCGAAGTCGATCGACGGCGTGCGATGCTACACGCGCTGGTACCCCAACGAGTTGGCAGCTCGCCTCGCGATGGAGGTGCTGAAGAAACCTGAACCCAAGGTCGTAGCTACCCGCCAGCACACGCTGGCCGAGGCGACCGAGGCGTTCATGATCGAGTACGGCGTCGGAGCGAGCACTCGCTCTGATTACGAGTACAACCTGCGCCATTACATCGGCGAGCCGATGGCCAGTACGCCGATAGCCGAAAT
>NZ_JAODBG010000024.1 GCF_025463825.1 Cryobacterium sp. | reverse complement strand
CGAAGTGCACCACGGCGTCCAGGCCGGGGAAGAGGGTGTCCAGCAGGGCGCCGTCGCGGATGTCGCCCTGGACGAAGCTGTACCGGGGGGAGTCGGCCACGGGGGCCAGGTTCTCCAGGTTGCCGGAATAGGTGAGCGCGTCCAGGACGACGACCTCAGCGCCCTCCAGGCCCGGGTAGGCGTCTTGCAGGGTGCGGCGAACGAAGTTCGAGCCGATGAACCCGGCGCCGCCGGTGACGAGGATCTTCATGAAGAGTAGGCGCTCCTTAGGTCTGCTGAGGACTGAATAGTAGCGGCTCCATATTTCTCACGCGTGACGCTGACCCATGCCGTCATGTAATCCGACCGAAACCACCGGCCAATAGGATGGCGCCGTGCAGATCCGCGAACTCAAAGTCCCTGATTCCTACGAAATCATCCCGAAGCAGTTCGGTGACGACCGGGGCGTGTTCCTGGAGTGGTACCGCTTCGACAAGCTCTCCGAGGCCGTCGGGCACCCGCTGGAGTTGCGCCAGGCCAACACCAGCGTGTCCAGCCGCGGGGTGGTGCGCGGCATCCACTTCGCCGACATCCCGCCGGGCCAGGCCAAGTACGTCACCGCCACCCACGGGGCGATCATCGACTTCATCGTCGACATCCGGGTCGGCTCGCCCACCTTCGGCCAGTGGGACTCGGCGCTGCTGGACGACGTCGACCGGAAGGCCGTGTACCTCTCCGAGGGCCTGGGCCACGCGTTCGTCGCGCTGACCGACAAAGCCACCGTGAGCTACCTGGTCTCCTCCACCTACACCGTCGGCGCCGAACACGGCATCAACCCCCTCGACGAGGAGGTCGGCCTGGTCTTCCCGTCCGCGGCCGGCGAACTGCGGCTCTCCCCGAAGGACACCGACGCGCTCAGCCTCGCCGAGGCCGCCGAAAGCGGACTGCTGCCCACCTGGGACGCCGCCCGCGCCTACTACCAGACGCTCAACGAACGGAACTGACCCATGCGCGGAATCATTCTCGCCGGAGGCTCTGGCACCCGCCTGTGGCCGATCACCAAGGGCATCAGCAAACAACTGATGCCGATCTACGACAAGCCGATGATCTACTACCCCCTGTCGACGCTGATGATGGCCGGCATCCGCGAGGTCCTCATCATCACCACCCCCGAATACAACGACCAGTTCAAAGCGCTCCTCGGCGACGGCAGCGACCTCGGCCTGAAGCTCGAATACGCCGTGCAGCCCTCCCCGGACGGCCTCGCGCAGGCGTTCACCATCGGTGAGGACTTCATCGGCGACGACAGCGTCGCCCTGGTCCTGGGCGACAACATCTTCCACGGCGCGGGCCTGGGAACGGCGCTGCGCAACAACGCCGACATCGATGGCGCGCTGATCTTCGCGTACCACGTGTCCAACCCCACCTCCTATGGCGTGGTCGAGTTCGACGACGACTTCACCGCCGTGTCGATCGAAGAGAAGCCGGTCAAGCCCAAGAGCAACTACGCCGTGCCCGGCCTGTACTTCTACGACAACTCCGTCGTCGAGATCGCCAAGTCCATCGAGCCCTCCGCCCGCGGCGAACTGGAGATCTCCACCGTCAACGAGCGCTACCTCAACCAGGGCAACCTGCACGTGCAGGTCCTGGACCGCGGCACCGCCTGGCTGGACACCGGCACCTTCGAATCCATGATGCAGGCCTCCGAATACGTCCGCGTCATCGAAGACCGCCAAGGCCACAAGATCGGCTGCATCGAAGAGATCGCCTGGCGCGCCGGCTGGATCGACGACACCCAACTCAGCCGACTCGCCGCACCCCTCGCCAAAAGCGGCTACGGCGGCTACCTCGCCGGGCTGCTCACGACCGACTAACGATCGGTCCCACCGCCTGCCGCACAGGCCCCTTGGAGTTCCACGGGGCCTTTTGCGGGAACTCGCGGGTGTGCGGGCGCGGCTCAGCCGCCGGACTGGATGTGGGCGAGGACGTCGTCCATGGTCGCCTTGATTCCGGCGGGCAGGCTGGTGAGCTGCCGCTTGTCGAGGTCGGGCCACACCGTCGAGGTGATGCGCAGGTCCAGGCCCTGCATGGACGCCTCGGCCGAGTAGCCGAGCATCACGTTCGGCTGGCCCTTGGCCAGGCTGCGGATGTGCCCGAGCAGGTTGCTGATCGTCACGGCCTGGCCGGAGGCAAGGTTCTTCACCACCTCGGTACGACCGGCCACGGCCGACACGGCATGGAGGCGGTCCACGCAGTCCACGACGAGTTCGGCGCAGTCGCGCACGAAGATGTAGTCCCGCATGGTCTCCAACGGAACGAAGATCGAAGCGGGACGGGGGGAGAACTGGGCCTTGGCCAGGTGCGAGATCAGGCCCTGCATCTTGCCGAGCTTCTGGCCCGGCCCGTACAGGTTCGCGATCCGGCCGGCCAGCACCGAGACCCCGGACGACCGGGAGAACTCGAACAGGCTCGCTTCGGCGTCCAGTTTGAACCGGCCGTAACCGGAGATGGGCACCGGTGTGCTGGTCTCGTCGAACGGTGGATGCGCCGACCCGCCGTAGACGCCGCCGGCTGACGAGGCGTAGAACACCGCGCCGCGCGCGGCCGTGCCGTGCGAACCCGCGGTGGTGCGCACCGTGTCCAGCACCAGCTTGAGCTGATGCAGTTCCCGGGCGATGGCCGCCGGGGGAGTCGACGTGACGGCGTTGCCGGCCAGCCAGAGCACGACCCAGTCCGCGGAATCGATGGCGGCGGCGCGCAGCAACCGTTCGGCGGTCGCCGAGGCCGACTCGACCAGCGCCGCATCGTCCTCCCACGGCAGCGGCTCCGCCGGAAGCAGCACCCAGCCGTTGCGTCGCCCGATGGCCGCGGAGGTGGCGCTACCGAGCAGGCCGCGGGCACCGATCACCCAGGCATAGGTCGTCACTTGAGCGCTTTGCGCGTCCGCCCGAGTGGACCATCCGCCGGGTCGGTGGTGATCAGGTACGGCGGCTTGCCCATCGCCATGTTCACGTTGATGCCGATGTACTCGGCGATGATGCCGAGGGAGAAGAGGATGAAACCGGCGCTGAGCAGAACCAGGACGCTCAGGGAGGCCCAGCCCTGGATGGCAATGTCGCCGGCGAGGCGTTGGATGAAGATCACCACGGCGAAGACGACACCGACGAGAGCGAAGACCACACCGAGCCCGCTGACCAGACGCAGGCCCCGGGTGCCCGTCGTGAGGATCATGCGCCAGAAGTGGGAGAACAACCGGCGTGCGGAGTAGCCGGACGACCGTTCGCCCTCCTCGCGCAGCTCGACGGGGGAAGTGGTGACGCGGGCGGCGACCCAGCCGATGGCCACGTCGAGGTAGACGCCGCTGCCGGCGTACGCGGCGACGCTACGCCCGATGTTGCCGAGCATCAGCCGGTAGCTCTGGTAGTCGGCGGCGGCGCCGGAGCCGGAGAGCTTGGTGAGCAGGTACTTGGCACCCTTGGAGGCGCCGTTGCGCAGGGCGCCGTGTGGAGCCGGGTTGGTGGGCTTGGCGTACACGACGCTGGCCTGCTCGCGCATGGCCGTGTCGAGCATGCCGCCGATGGCGCGGGGATCGTGCTGGCCGTCCTCGTCGAGGGTGACGATCCAGTCGCCGCCGGAGGACGCCATTCCGGCCAGGGTGGCGGCGTGCTGCCCGAAGTTCTTGCTCAGCCAGATCCCGCGCGCGAACGGGTACCGTTCGGTGATGTCACGGATGATCGACGCCGAGTTGTCCGGTCCGTGGTCGAAGACCAGCAGGACCTCTTCGACCTGGAAGGTGTAGCCGTCCGGGGTGATGCTCAGCCGGGTCAGCGGTTCGATCTCGTCGAGCACGCCGCCCAGGGTGCGTTCGCCCTGGTACACGGGGATCACGATGGAGATGCTGTGGTCGGCGACGCCGGGTTCTGCTGCGGGGAGTGTCACGGGTTCAGAACCTACCACACGGCCGGATTCACCGGCCGGATCAGGCGCTTGCTGCTGCATCCGATCTCACCGCCTTCGACATGCGCCGGCCGAGCCAGACGTAGGCGAGGCGACGAACCTGCGCCATCACCCGTGCCCGGGTGTTGCCGAGAATCCGGTCGGCCTTCGACACGACATCGGGGCGGGTCTCGGCCATCCAATTGTGGAAGCCCATCGCCTGGGCGGCCTGCTCCGCGACGAGGCGAACGCTCCACTGGCTGTCCGAAATGCGGAAGCCGGCCAGGCTGCCGGGGACGCCGACGAATTTGCCTTCCAGGAGCACCCGGGAGTAGGAGGCCTGGTCGATCAGGTACGGCCAGCGAGAATCCCACCAGCCGGTTTTCTCGAGCACGCTGCGGCGCATCAGCACGCAGCCGGGTTCGCCGAAGATGTTGGTGCCCTGGGTGACGCTCTTCCGCACGGCCACGGTGCCGTCGTGCACGCCGGTGAGCCCGGCGAGGCCACGATTCTTGATCACCGGCACGCTGTTGGCGTCGACGATGTCACGCGGGGAGGCGGCGAGCACGGCGGTCGGCTCGGCGACGAGCGCGGCCACCTGCTGGGCCACGATGGTCGGGTAGAGCAGGTCGTCACCGCAGACGAGCTTGATCAGGTCGCCGGTGGCCGCCTGGCTCACGCGGTTCCAGTTGCGCAGGGCGCCGCCGCCGGCCTCGGTGTGCAGCAGAGTGACCCGTGGGTCGGTGCGGTAGCGCTGCATCACCGTCCAGGTGGCATCGGTCGACGCGTGGTCGGACACGATCACCTCGAGGTTGGCGTAGGTCTGGCCGAGCACTGACTTCATCGTCTCGTCGAGGTAGTCCGCGTTGTTGTAGGCGGGGATGACGATGGAGACGAGGGGCTCGTCAGCGGCGGCGGGGGTGGGGCCGGAGGGCTGCGCGTGAATGCTCATGTGTAGGTGGTTGCTCGTTTCGTTGGGGAAACTACCCCACCACGATACCCGCTGGCCCCGGCGTGCGCTTGTGAAGGCACCGTGAGGGATAATCTTCTGGTGCAGTCCAAAATAGTGTGGCCCATTCTCGTCGTGGTGGCAGTCCTGGTGGGAGCGAGTGTCCCACTGCTCTTCGACCACGGTTTCTACTTCGTCGACGACACCCAGTCAGGTGCATTCGGGCAGTGGTACGAGATCGGCCGGCGGGTGCTCGACCTGGACTGGTCGCTGATCAACCCCCGCGTCTGGCAGTCGGGCAACTACCTGGCCGAGGGCGCCTGGGGCATCTTCAGCCCGCTGCTCTGGCTGGTGGGCATCGGCGCCTACTACGCGGGCAACGCCCTGATCTTCAGCACCGTCATCAAGGTCACCTTCCTGCTGCTCGGCGCCGTCGGCATCTACGCGCTGGCCCGCAACTTCGGAGCGCTCCGCCCCTGGTCCGCCCTCGTCGCCGTCGCCGCGCCCCTGGCCGGGTTCACCTTGTATATGGATGCGTCGTCCTGGGTGAACGGACTGATGGCGTGGAGCTTCCTCCCGCTGACCTGGGTGCTGGCGCGGCGGGCCGTGCTGCAGGCGAAGTCGCCGGTTCTGCCGATCCTCTCGGCGATCTGCCTGGTCGGCATCGGCTACGCGCACGCCACGATCTTCCTCGCCCTCGTGTTGGGCGCCCTGATCGTCGAGGCGTTCGTCAGCAAGCACCGTCCGTCGATCGTGCGGGCGTTCGGCCTGGCCTTCGCCGCGGGCAGTTTCGCCGTCATCGTGCACCTGCCCGGCGTGCTGACCGCGCCGGTCACCGGGCGCACCAGCACCTACGAGAACTCCGGACTGCTGACCGTGAACCTCAGCGGCTTGTTCGCGTCGTCGACTCCGGTCGGCACCCCCTCGATGCTGTTCTTCAGCGGGAACTTCCCGTACGCGCCGCTGCTCTACATCGCCTGGTTCCTGCCGCTGCTGGCGTTCGTGGACTTCGGCCGCCTGTGGGGCCTGCTGCGCGCCCGGTTGAGCATTGTCATCATCCTCATCGCCGCGCTGATCGGAGTGCTGCTGCCCAGCGACTTCGGTGCGCTGCGGTTCCCGGTGCGGATGATGCCGTACGTCACCCTCGCTGTGCTGCTGCTGCTCGCAGTGGGCCTCTCCCACGCCACGGCGGCCGTGATCGGTCGCGGCCGGTTCCTGCTCGCCGGCGGTTTCGTGCTCGTCGGCGCCGGCCTCACCTGGGCCGCCGCCCCGCAGTACATCAAACTGCTGCTCCTCGTGACGGTCATCATCCTCGCCGCCCTGTGGGTGGCCTACCGCATCCTGTCCGGCCGCGGTCTCCCGTTCCTCGGCAGCAATACCTCCGGTCGGCTCGCGGGCCGGGGCGTTGCGACTCTCGGCTGGACGGGCATCGCCCTGACCGTGCTGCTGCTGGTTCCCCAACACGTGTCCTCGCCCACCTCGCCGCTGCCGGACTACAACGTCCCCGTCGACGTCAGCGAGTACCAGGACCAGCTCCAGTCCGCCGAGGGCGACGTGGTCGTCGTCGGCGGCGTGCCGGACGTGAACGACCCCGACGCCTGGGACGAGCTCCTGGTCGGGAACCTCTGGTACGTGGCGGAGGAGGACGTGCAGAACGCGTATTCCGCCGTGTACTACAGCCCGTACAACAACCTCACCTGCATGTCCTACAACGGTTCCACCTGCCCCGACCTCTACGACCGTTTGTTCGAGCCGATGGACGAGACCGGGCTGACGGCAGCCGACCTGATGGGCATCAGCTCGGTGCAGTCGGTGAAGGGCGTCGTGCCGAGACGGGACTGGAATGACGTTCCCGACGGCTGGGCGATCGTCGAAGACTCCGACCAGACCCGCCTGATCGTGCGCGACGAACCCGTTCCCGGCGCCGGATCCGTCGTGTGGTCCTCCGAGGGCACCGAGGTCAGCGTGCTGAGCGAGGACGCGATGGGGGTGACCTTCCAGGTCGACGCCGTCGGTCCCGACGGCGGCCAGGTCGCGCTGAGCAGGATCCCGTGGCCCGGCTACGAGGCCGAGGGCGCCACCATCTCCGACGAGCCGGTCGAAACCTTCCTCCTCGGCGTGGACATCGACGCCTCCCAGGTCGGTCAGACCGTGACGGTGTCGTTCCACTCGCCGGGGTACCCGCTGCAGCTTGCGGCGGCCGCGCTGATCCTGCTGATCCTGCTGGGCTGGCCGGTGCTGCGCCTGATCGGCCGCCGACGGGACGGCAACACCAACGCCGTGGGGCGGCTGGCGGTCGGCAGCCGCCGACCGGCACCCGAGGTGACGGTATGACAGGTGGGGCCGTTCGCACCATAGCGGTCGTGGTCGCCTACAACCGTCGCGACCTGTTGATCGAGGTGCTGGACGCCCTCGCCGGGCAGACCAGCCCGGTCGCCGCTATCGTCGTCGTCGACAACGCCTCCACCGACGACACTGCCGACGTGGTGCGGACGCGGTACCCGCACGTCGACCTGGTGTCCGTCGCCCGCAACACCGGCGGCGCCGGCGGCTTCGCGATCGGAGCCGCCCGAGCCGTGGTGCGCCAGGCGGCCGACCTGGTCTGGCTGATGGATGACGACACGGTGCCGACCGACACCGCCCTGGCGGCGCTGCTTGCGAGCGTCGGGGACGATGACCGGGTCACCATCGCCGGCTCCCGGGTGGTGTGGACCGACGGGCAGGACCACCCGATGAACACCCCCCGGCCCAAGCCTTTCGTCCGCGCCGCCGAGAAGGCCGCCGCCGAGGCCCGAGACGCCGTCCCGGTGCGCAGCACGTCGTTCGTGTCGATGCTGGTGCGGGCCGACGCCGTGCGCCGGCACGGGCTGCCCATCGCCGACTACTTCATCTGGAACGACGACTTCGAATACTCGATGCGCATCCTGCGGAAAAGTCGCGGCTTCTTCGTGCCCGGCAGCGTCGTGGTGCACAAGACCGTCAAGCTCGGTGCCACGGACGTAGACCCCGGCGCCCGGTTCTACTACGAAGTGCGCAACAAGGTCTGGCTTCTCCGGCGCTCCCGCGGGCTGAGCCCGGCCGAGAAGCTTCTCTACACCGGATCGTCCCTGCGCCGCTGGGCCCGTACCTTCACGGCGTCCGCCGACCGGCCCTTGCTTGCGAGGGGCCTGCGCAGCGGGCTCCGCGACGGTTTCCGCAGCCGCCCCCGGCCCAACCGGGTGGCGCTGGCCGGGTTGGGCGAGGCATCCGACGATGTCGCCGCCTGCGAAGCCGGGGTGTCCTGACCGTGGCCGGAACCGAATTCTCCCTGCTCCTGCCGGTCTACGCCGGGGACAAGGCGGCGTACTTCACCAAGGCGTTCGCCAGCACCGTCATCGAGCAGAGCCGCCGCCCCAGCGACGTCGTCATCGTGCAGGACGGCCCCATCGGCACCGAGTTGGCCGCGGCCGTTGCGGCCGCGACGGCCAGCTCGCCGGTGCCCGTGAACCACGTGCGGCTGCCCGCGAATGTCGGCCTTGCCCGCGCCCTGGAGAGCGGCCTGGCCCACTGCGCCCACGACGTCGTCGCCCGGATGGACGCCGACGACATCTCCCTGCCGACCCGTTTCGAACGCCAGCTGGCCGTCATGGAGTCCGGCTACGACCTCGTCGGCACCGGCATGCTCGAGTTCGACGAGGCGGGCCGGGTTCTCGGCAAGCGGATCCCGCCCACCGACCCCGACGACATCGTCACCAGCGCCCGATTCTCCGACCCGTTCAACCACCCCACCGTGGTGTACCGCCGGTCGGTCGTGGCCAGGGCCGGCGGGTACCGGGAACTGCCGCTGATGGAGGACTACTGGCTGTTCGCGCGGATGATCCAGGCGGGCGCCGTGGTGGCGAACCTGCCGGATCCGCTGGTGATGTACCGGGTGGATGCCGGCGCCTACGGCCGCAGAGGCGGATTCACGCTGTTCCGCAGCGAGATCGCCCTGCAGCGCAGCCTGCTCAAGGACCGATTCGTCACCCGCCGCCAGTTCGCGCGCAACGTGCTCGTCCGCGGCGGATACCGCTTCGTCCCCGTGGCCGTCCGACGGGTCGCCTACCGCCGGTTCATTGTGCGCAACTTCCGATCCGACGGGGACTGACCGGCGCGTCACACCCACCAGGAGCGGATCCTCGCGAACACCGCAGGTTATGGTTGTTACACGTGTGCAGACGCGTGAGCATAACCGTGGGGGCGAATCTCTGCATCCCAGCGGGCTTTCTCGTGCTTTTGCCAGGTTCAGCAAACCGACAAGATAGCCGAGGCCCCGCCGTGTTCCGACCTGCCCCAGAGTGGCCTCGAGCCCACCGAGTCAGACGCGGCATCGGCCGACTGACCGCCACGATCGGTGTTTTCGCCCTCGTCATCGGGTTCCTCACGGTCGGCGCGACCACGACGGAGGACTCAGCAGCCGCGGCTTCCGGCAGCGACTTCAACGCCGGCAACATCATGAGCGACGCCGTTTTCTACAACTCGGGCACCCTGTCGAAGTCCGAGATCCAGTCGTTCCTGAACAGCAAGGTGCCCAACTGCCGGTCCGGCTACACCTGCCTCAAGAGCTACAGCCAGAAAACCGCCTCCCAGAGCGCCAAGAGCGAGGGCTGCACCGCCTACTCCGGCTCCTCGAAGGAGAGCGCCGCCGCCATCATCTCGAAGGTCGCCACCGCCTGCGGCATCAACCCGCAGGTGCTCCTGGTGCTCCTGGAGAAGGAGACCGGCCTGATCTCCGGCACGGCGCCGACCAGCGGAACCTACCGCAAGGCGACCGGATACGGCTGCCCGGATACCGCGGTCTGCGATTCCACCTACTACGGCTTCTTCAACCAGGTGTACAACGCCGCCTGGCAGTTCAAGAAGTACCAGGCGCGGCCGGAATCGCGCGGCTATGTCGCCGGCCGGTGGAACACCATCCAGTACCACCCGAACGCCTCCTGCGGAACGTCCAGCGTCTACATCGAGAACCAGGCCACCGCCGCGCTGTACGTCTACACGCCGTACCGGCCGAACCAGGCCTCGCTGGACAACATCGGCCGCACCGGCGACGGCTGCTCCTCGTACGGCAACCGTAACTTCTGGGCGTACTTCACGAACTGGTTCGGCAGCACCAGCGGTGGCAGTTCCTTCGTGCGCGACAAGGTGTCCGGCGCCATCTACCTCATCACCGGCACCGTCAAGCACTACGTCCCCACCACCGCTGTCTACAACGCCCTCGCCAAGCTGGGCACCTACCGCAACGTCAGCACCGCCTACCTGGCCGGCTACAGCAACGGGACGAACGCCAGCCCGCTGGTGCGCAACCCCCTGACCGGGGACATCGCCCTGGTGCAGGCCAACTCCCGGCACCGGTTCACCAGCTGCGGCCAGGTCTCGGTGTGGGGTTACGACTGCGGGTCACCGACCGACCTGATGCCGGGCCAGTGGAGCAAGCTCCCCACCGGCGGGGAAGTCTCCAACTTCATGGTGGTGCCGGGCAAAGACACCACCTACTTCCTGAACTCGTCGACCCGGTTCCCGGTCGCGTCCTGGACCGGCGTGCTGCGGATCAACGGCGGCAAGAGCCCCTGGGTCGGCACCATGGACACCGAGAACGCGAAGCGCTACCCCGTCGGACGGACACTCGAAACGCCGGGAACGGCGATCAAGACCGCGACATCCAGCGACGTCTTCCTGGTCGATGGCACCTTCTCCCGCATCCGGGTGCCCTCGCTCGCGGTCTTGGGCGAGTACGGTGCCTCGTCGATCAAGACGGTGTCGAGCGCAACGATGAGCGGCTACAATCGGGCGGCCGCCGACCTCACCCTGGTCGCCACCTGCAATTCCAAGCTCGTCCTCGTTCACGGCAAGAAGGCCTCACCGCTGGGAAAGGGCAACGGCGCCGGCATCGCGACCACCACTCTCACACCGTCCACGTGCCGAGCGCTGGGCGCCGGCGCGACGATTTCGAACAAGGTCTTCGCAATGGCGAAGGGGTCACCGACCGTGTACCGCATCGTCGACGGCACCGCCCGCCAGGTCCTGGCCTGGAGCGACGTGATAGCGCTCAACGGCGGCAAGACCCCGACCATCGTGACGTGGTCGTCGGGCACCATCAAGACCTTCGCCCGCCCGGGCGGCATCGTCGCTCCGGCGTCGCTGATCAAGTCGGCCGGCAGCCCCAATGTGTACCTCACCGACGGACACGACCGGATGACACGGGTCGGCTCGTTCGGGACAACCGACTCCCTGGGCATCACGGGCTACCGTACGGTGCCGGACTCCGTCATCACGGGGTACACCAAGACCGCGGGCTCGGTGAGCCGGGTCGTCACCTGCTTCGGCACCCAGTACATCGGCCTCAAGGGCACCCTGTACCGGCTCGGCTCGGGCAACACCACCGGATTCGCGCTCACGAGCCTGCGCGACACCACCTGTTCGACGCTCACGCTGTCCCAGGAGACCGTCGGCCGGGTCTTCGTCACGGTGGCCGGCACACCGGCGGTGTATTACATCGCCGAAGGCAAGTACCGTGAGGTGGGCTCCTGGGCCGTCCTGCTGCGGCTGAACGGCGGCAAGGCACCGAAGGTGTACACCGTCACCTCCGCCGAGCTGGGCAGCATGCCCAAGGGCGGGACGATCACCAAGTAACCCGGACTCCACACCACGACGAAGCGCCCCGACCTCGGTCGGGGCGCTTCGTCGTGCTGCCGTCGGCGGGATCCCGGCGTGGGTGCTGGTGTTACTGGGCGCGCATGCGCGCGACGGCCTCGTGCGATTCGCCGTCGAAGACGACCTTGCCCTTGTCGATCAGGATGCCCCGGTCGCAGAGGTCGGCGACCATGCCCAGGTCATGGCTCACAACGACCAAGGTGCGGCCCTCAGCGTGCAGTTGGCGGATCTTGGCCAGGCACTTGCGCTGGAACGGTTCGTCGCCCACAGAGAGGATCTCGTCGACCAGGAGGATGTCGACCTCGGTGTGGATGGCGACCGAGAACGCGAGGCGGAGGAACATGCCCGAGGAGTAGTGCTTGACCTCGGTGTCGATGAACTTGGCGATTTCGCTGAACTCGACGATCGCGTCGAACCGGGCGTCGATCTCCTTCTGGCTCATGCCGAGGATGGCGGCGTTCAGGTAGATGTTCTCCCGGCCGGACAGATCGGGGTGGAACCCGGCGCCCACCTCGATGAGACCGGCGACGCGGCCCCGGGTGAGGACCTCCCCGGTGTCGGGCCGGAGCACGCCGGAGATCAGCTTGAGCAGCGTGGACTTGCCGGAGCCGTTGAAGCCCATCAGGGCGACGGACTCACCGGCGTTGATGGTGAAGTTGACGCCCTCGAGCGCGTTGAAACTCGACGAGATGGGCTTGCGGCGGACCGCGGCGATAACGGATTCCTTGAGGGAATGCGTGTGCCGCAGCAGAAAGGTCTTGCGGAGGTCGGAGACGATGATGGCCAGTCGCGGCGGCGCCTGCTCGTTAAAGGTCTTGGGCAAAACGACGCTCCAATCGGCGGAAGACAAGCTGTCCGATGACCAGGAGCACGCTCGAGGTGACCAGGGCGCACAGGCCGAAGAACCACAGGTTCGGCGGCAGCGGACTGCTTCCGTCGGTGGTGGGGTACCAGAAGCCGGCGTGCATGAGTTCGACGGCCGCGGTGATCGGGTTGAGCTGGTAGATCACCATCATCCAGTCCGGCAGCACCTTGGCGACGGTGTTCCACTGGTAGAGCACCGGGGACGCCCAGGTGGCCACGAGCAGGACCAGTTCGACGAAGTTCTGCGCATCGCGGAAGGACACGTTGATCGAGCCGAAGAACAGGCTCAGGCCCATGGCCAGCAGCACGATGATGAGCACGCCCAGAAGGATGCCGAGAAGCTGGACCACGCTGGGGCGCCAGCCCGTGAACACACAGACCACGGCGAGCACCAGGGCCTGGGGGAGGAAGTTGACGAACGCCACCAGGGTGGACGACACCGGGAACAGCTCGCGGGGGAGGTAGATCTTTTTGATCAGCGGCGCGTTGTCGACCAGCGACTTGGTGCCGTTGCTGAACGCCTCACTGAACAGGTTGATCACGATCAGCCCGGAGAACAGGTAGACCGGGTAGTTCGGGATGGTGCCGTTGAGCTGCAGGAAGACGCCGAGGGCGACGAAGAACACCAGGAACTGGGTGATCGGTTTGACGTAGGACCACATCCAGCCGAGGACCGATCCGCGATAGCGGACCTGGACCTCCTTGCGGACGAGGAGGGAGAGCAGGTACCGCCGGCGGAATACGTCGATCAGTCCGGCCCCTTGACCCGGGCGGACGAAGCCGTCGAGGTCTGGTACTGGAACGATTTGGGTCACGCGATTCCTTTGATCCTTGGGTCGCCTGCCAGGTGCCTCTCGGGTGGGGGCAACTGGCCCACCCGTGATTCTAGCCGTTAGCGCCGGAGCGCCTTAGCCGTGGGCGCTGTCCGCCGGCACGGCCGGCATCGCGGCGCCGGTTCCCGTGGCGGGATCCAGGCCGAGGGTGCTCGTCCAGGACTCCAGCGAGGTGAGGTCGTGTTCGCTGGCCCGATACTGCTCGCTGAGCCCCGTCCAGCGCCGGCGGAAGCGCAGGTTCTGGGTGAGGCTCGACCACAGCAGTGACCGGAACATGGCGCGGTCCCGAATGTGCCAGGTGACCCCGGAGCCTTCGGCGTTGGTGATGACCACGCTGTCCATGCTCGGTACCGTCCACCACGGGGCGGTGCGGGGCAGGTGCGTGTCCGGGCGCACCTTGCTCTGGTCGTGCGGCTTCTTCAGCCCGTGGCGCACGAAGTTGGTGATCAGGAACGAGTACAGCTGACGGCCGGAGGGGCGCGGTGCGCCGCTGCCGACGAGGTTCGTCATCGGGAACTTGCCGAAGTGGCCCAGATCGCGGATCAGGGTGGACTCGGGGTAGTCCTTCGCCAGCGCCCGGATGGCGGGCAACCGCGTGGTGAGCTCGGAGTGCAGCTCTCCGGGGCCGGCCTGGACGCTCTCGTAGGCGAGTTGGCGCAGCTTCACCGTGTAGTAGTCCATCGTCAGCAGGTGGCGTACGTCGGAGGCCAGGTTGCTGAGGGTGAGCCGGCCGCCCTTGGCGTGCGGGGAGTGCAGCAGCGCCGCGACCAGGCGGTTGCGGGCGTGGTAGAACGCCTGCCAGTCCCGGGAATCGTCCTTGTCCACCCAGGACACGTGCCACACGGCCGCGCCGGGCAGGCTGACCGTCGAGTAGCCGTGCTCGGAGGCGCGCAGCGAGAACTCGGCGTCGTCCCACTTGATGAACACGGGCAGCGACAGGCCGATCTCGCGGATCACCTCGACCGGGATCAGGCTCATCCACCAGCCGTTGTAGGCCACATCGTTGCGCTGGTGCAGCCAGGTGGTCTGGCGCAGGTTGCTGGCGGTGAAGTCGTGGCGGGACGGGGTGATCGGACCCCACATGAAGTTCCAGCTGTCGATCGACTCGGCGAAGGCGTGCAGCTTGGTCTTGTCGAACATGTCGAACATGTGGCCGCCGACGATGGTCGGTTCGGTGCACAGCCGGGCGAAGGCCAGGGCGCGGCGGATGCTTTCGGGCTCGGCGACGACGTCGTCGTCCAGCAGCATCACGTAGTCGCTGGTGCCCGCGGCGACGGTTTCGAGCATCCCGCGGGAGAACCCGCCGGAGCCGCCGGCGTTGACCTGGTCGATGACCCGCAGCCGCCCGCCCATGGCGGCGTCGACGTCGGCGTACCGGGCGTGTTCCCGGATCTTGTCGGTGCCCTGGTCGACGACGATGACCTGGTCAAGGCCAGCGAGGACATCGGAGTCCGTGGCAATCGTGGCCAACAGCTCCAGGCAGTACGAGGTGCGGTTCAGGGTCGTGATGGCGATGGTGAGCGTGCGCTCCGGCGGCGCCGGGGCGTCGCTGGGCGGCGCCTGCCATTCCGCGCTGGTGAGCGCGAAGTCCTCGCCGCGGGAAACGAGGTCGAACCAGTACCAGCCGCCGTCGATGAAGTAATCGAAGCCGAGGTCGAAGTTGACCGTGCCGGTCTCCTCGACGTGCGCGGAGTCGACCACCTGGATGACGCCGCGGGCGTTGGACCGGTACACGATGATGTCGCCGGTGCCGGTCGTGGAGATGCTCAGGCGCACCCCGGTCAGGCTGGTCCACCGGCGCCAGTAGCTGGCGGGGAAGGCGTTGAAGTAGGTGCCGAGGGAGACCCGCTTGTCCAGGCCGGGCTTCAGGCCGCGTCGGCCGTCGAGCATCGGAGTGACGTTGTGGTGGGTCAGCCGCAGCGGCTGTGTGGTGGGTTCGCTTCGGGGACCGCCGCGGCGCTTGGGGGACTCCTGGCCGGGCGTGATGATCTGGGTCCACTCGTCGGGGTCGACGTAGAGCGGTGCGACATCCGGCTCGGAGGAAGAGGGGAAGACGATTTTCTGCAGGACGATGGGCGTGGACATATGACCTCCGTGTCGCTATTCGCCGCGGCCGCTCAGCAGCGGCTTCAGCTTGTTTTCGTACATGGACAGCGCAGACCCGATGGCCATGTGCATGTCGAGGTATTGGTAGGTGCCGAGGCGGCCGCCGAAGAAGACGTCGGGCTCGCCGGCCTGGAGCGCCCGGTAGGAGTGCAGGCTCTCGCGGTCAGCGGGGGTGTTGATCGGGTAGTACGGCTCGTCGGCCTTCGTGGCTGCCCGGGAGAACTCGCGCATGATCACGGTCTTGTCGGTCGGGTACTCGGTGCGCTCAGGGTGGAAGTGCCGGAACTCGTGGATGCGGGTGTACGGAACGGTGGAGTCGGCGTAGTTCATGACCGGGGTGCCCTGGAAGTCGCCCACGGGAAGCACTTCCTGCTCGAAGTCGAGGGTGCGCCAGGTGAGTTCGCCACCCTGGTAGTCGAAGTACTTGTCGACCGGTCCGGTGTAGACGACGGGGACGCGGCCGACGACGGCCTTCTTGTTGTATTCCTGGGTCTCGTCGAAGAAATCGGTGTCGAGGCGGACCTCGATGTTCGGGTGATCGGCCATCCGCTCGATCCACGCGGTGTACCCGTCGACAGGAAGACCCTCGTGGGTGTCGTTGAAGTACCGGTTGTCGTAGTTGTAGCGCACGGGGAGCCGGCTGATGACCTCGGCCGGCAGCGCCGTCGGGGAGGTCTGCCACTGCTTGGCGGTGTAGTCGCGGATGAACGCCTCGTAGAGCGGGCGCCCGATCAGGGAGATCGCCTTCTCCTCGAGGTTGCGGGACTCGCCGGTGGCGAACTCGCTGGCCTGGCCCTTGATCAGCGCGCGCGCCTCGTCGGGCGAATGCGCGGCGCGGAAGAACTGGTTGATCGTGCCCAGGTTGATCGGCAGGGGGAAGACCTCGCCGCCGAAGTTGGTGAAGACCCGGTGCTCGTAGTCGGTGAACTTCGTGAAGCGGTTGACGTACTCCCACACCGGTTCGTTGGAGGTGTGGAAGAGATGCGCGCCATACTGGTGGACCTCGATGCCGGTTTCGGGCTCGGGCGCGCTGTACGCGTTACCGCCGATGTGGCTGCGCCGGTCGATAACGACCACCTTCAGGCCGAGTTCCCTGGCGGCGCGTTCCGCAACGGTCAGGCCGAAGAAGCCCGAGCCAACGACAACGAGGTCAACCGTCATATTAAAAGTCCTTTAGTTTCGGGGGATGCAGCCAACATTCTGCGACGTTCCACGATAGCCGATGCTTGCTGGGAGGGTCCCGCCCGACCCGCTGCCGGGCCGATCCGTCCCCTGGCCCCGTTGTAGGGTGGGGCAGTGACAGACGCGCGAGTGGCCCAGGGTTCAGCGCTGCGCCGGGTCGCCTCCGGTGTGGTCGTGGTGGCCGCGCTGGTGCTGCACCTTCTCGCCCAGGCCGGCATGTACCTGGCAGTGCCCGGGTTCTCCCTGAGCCGGTTCCGCGACTACTTCGTGCACGACCAGCTCGGCTATCTCGCCATCGTGAAGAACTTCTCTGAGGGCGAGTTCGCCGCCGTCGAGCCGGACACCGAAACCGGCGCCATCAGCTACCCGCGGATGTACTACGAGGCCATCGGCCTCGTCGCGCGGGCGACCGGCTGGGACCCCATCGTGGCCTGGAACATCTGCGGCCTGGCCGTGCAGCTCGTGCTCGTTGCCCTGCTGGCCGTGATCCTGATCGGGCTGAGCCGGCGCTGGTGGGTGGGCCTGGTGGCCCCGCTGCCGTTCATGCTCGGCACCTTCTCCACCTACACCGTCGCCGACTGGTACACCCCGCTCGAATCCCACGCCCTGATCTGGGGGCCGTTCGCGCTGTTGCACACCCTCAACGGCGAGACCGTGTCGCTGTCCATCGCGGCGATCTGCCTGCTGGTGCTGGCCCTGCTATGGCTGCGGCCGGCCCGGACCGGCACCCGGGTGCTGCTGACCACCCTGATCTGCCTGGTCCTCGGCGGCCTGGCCAACGTGCAGACCTATTCATTCATCGCAGCGATCTACCTGCTCGCCTTCGGACTGGCGACCTGGGTCATCCTCCGCGGCCGCCACATCGTGCTGGCCGAGCTGTCGGCAGCCCTCATCCCGGTGGTGTTCTGGCTCGGACCCACCGTCGCGGAGGAGGGCGGCCAGCTGCCGACGCTGGTCTTCGGGCTGCTCCCCGCCGTGCCGGGCATGATCGCCCTCATCGTGCGCAGCCGCGGGTGGGTGCTCCTGTACTGCGTCGCCGTCGTGGGCGGCGCCGCCCCCCAGGTCGTCGGAACCATCAACGGGATCGTCACCGGGGACCCGTTCCTCGCCTACCGGGTGGCGTCCAACAGCAAGCTCGGCGTCCCCCTCGACGTCGGGATGATCTCGGGGCTGGCCTTGATCGTTCCCCTGGCCGTCATCCTGATCGCGGCGATCCTGCGTCGGCGCCCGGTCTGGGGGGCCTATGCCATCGGAGCGGCCGTCGCCTGGGTTCTGCTGGGCACCAACGATGTCTGGGGGGCCAACGCCGAGCCGTACCGGCTCTACATGGATGTGTTCTTCCTGCTGGCGGCCACCATCGCCCCCGTGCTGGTGATGGTGTTCTCCGGCCTCTGGAGCGCGCGAACCGTGGCTGCTGACGAGAAGGTCGCAGCGGATGGGGCACCGGCCCCTCTCCAGGCCGGCCGGCACGCCGCGGTGCGGCGGCCGCGGCGCGGGAGAGGGGCCGGGTCGCGCTGGATCGTCGTCGTGGCCGTGCCGCTCGTCGTCGGAGTCGCGGCGGTGTCGCTCACCGACTGGTGGACCTTCTACCAGAGCGACGTGGCCACCGCCCTGATGACCACCGACACGCCCAAGGACCAGGCCGCGACGAAGCTGGCGCTGCAGTCCGCCGAGGAGCACCCCGACGCCCTGATCATGGTCGACTTCTGCGTCGACCCGCGGGTGCTCAAGGTTACCTCCGGCGTGCCGATCGCGTATTACCACCTCGGCATGGCCTGGCCCACCGAGTACGACGCCGTTGCGACCATCGTGTCCAGCCGGCTCGGGGGAAACCTCGACCGGGACGCGGCCATCGAGGCCAATGCCACTCAGGTGATCACCGACAGCGAATGCGGTGACTTCTGGAACGACCGGTACGCGGCCGACCTCGAGGAACAGGCCAGCCTGCCGTACACCGACGCCGACGGCACGAGCGGCACCATCACCCTGTGGGGCCTGCGGTAGCTCAGGCCCGAGCGGGTTCGGTCTTGTGCACGACCGCGAGGTAGACCGCGTGCACGAGCACGCCCACCGTCGGTCCGACCAGCAAGGCGAGCACGGTCTTCTCCACGAAGCCAAGCGGAAGCAGCAGGCAGACGACGGTGGTCGCCGCGGCGGCGATCCAGCCGGCGCTGAACGCGGCGTGCGCGTTTCGGGAGAGCACGGCCGGAGCGCTGACGCACAGCGCGCCGACGAGGGCGCTGGAGAGCACGAACGTCGCGATGAGCCAGTCTGCCGGCACCTCTTCGTTGGGGAAGGCGAAGGCGAAGATCGCGGGGCCGAGCAGGTAGCCGGCGACGGCCAGCACCACGCCGATGGCGATCACCGCGGCTTCGAGCATGAGCAGGGTGCGCCAGAAGTGCGCGGCCCTGGCCCGGAAGAACACGATCAGGAAGCTCTGCAGGGCCATTCCGACGACGATGAGCGGAGCGCGGGTGAGGGTGGCGGTGGCGATGACGAGCCCCATCAGACCCTCCGGCTGTCCGGGTGACGTGAGCTGCAGGATGAGCGGGAAGCCGCTGATCATCAGGCCCATCGCGGAGGCCGCGACGATGGTGCGGGACACGTTCCAGGTGAGTTGGGGCAGCGACACGTCCAGGCGGGTCTTGCCCACGATGCGCGCCCGGGCGAACGGCCACACGGCGAGCACGGCGACGGGGAACGGTATCGCGATGGCCCAGGCGAACGTGGCGGCATCCGGCCGGAGATACGCCGCCAGGATCACCAGCACCAGACGCAGCAGGCCCTCGATGGAGATCAGGGCGAACAGGGCCTTCCAGTGCCCGACGCCGTAGAGGGAGCCGGCCAGGACGGCCAGGGGCACATAGGACGCGGCGCCGACGGCGAGGGGGACGACGAGTGCCCAGCCGTGGTCGGGGAACACCGCGGCCTGCCACAGGGGCGCGGTTCCGAGGACGGCCACGAAAACGACGACGGATGCCAGTGCAGCGAACTTCCCGGCCTGGCCGGCACGCGTGGTGTCGCCGGGGCGCCTCGCCTGGGTCCCGCGGGTGATCTCCTGCTGGATCCCGGTGAGGGCGGCGGCGACCAGGAAGGTGAACGCCCAGAACACCGCGAAGGTGGCGTACGGCCCGAATCCGATCAGGTTGGGCACCCACACGGTGATGAGGTATCCCGCGATCCCGACGAGCCCGGTCGCCGCGACGATCAGGATGAAGCCGTTCCCGGCGTTCGGGCTCGCCGGGGCGAGAGTGGGCTGGTCCTGGTCCGGCTCTTCTGTGTGACTCACGTGCACGGGTCTCGCTTCCATCGACTGGTTCGTTCCATTCTGCCCGTCGGGGCTCCCCGGTCGCGCCGTCCCGCTCGTCCTAACCGTCCAGGTGGATCCGCGGGCTGGGCTTCAACTGGCGCCGCCAGCTCTGACCCTGCGCGGCCTTGACCGAGCAGATCAGCAGCAGCAGCCAGCCGGATTCGACGAGCACCGTGCTTTCCGCCGCCGAGGTGACCAGCAGGGCCACCAACACCAGCGGCGACCAGACGTACACGACGGGGCGCTTATTCGAAGCGAGCAGCCACGACCGGATGAAGGCCAGGGTCACCAGGGTGAGAAAGGACAGGAAGCCGACGAGGCCGACCTGGAAGTACACGTCGAGAAACGCGTTGAGCGCCGAAGTGTGTTCGGTCCTGGTGACGAAGTCGAGCCAGCCGTACGGGCTCACGTCCTGCGGCCAGGAGCCCGCCCAGCCCCAGCCCTCGAGCGGATGCAACTCCACGAGCCGCCACATCTCGAACCACAGCGTCGACCGGGTTTCGAACTCGCTGCCGGCATTGAGCAGGTCGATAATGCTCGCCCGGCCGATGAAGACCAGCAGCGTCGTGACGAGCACGGTGCCGAGCAGGCTCAGCTGCAGCAGCCACCGGTTCTCGGGGGGAGTGCGGCGCAGCCAGTACAGGGCCAGCGCGGCGATGGCCACGGCGCTGGCGACGACGACGAAGACCGGGGAATGGGTCAGGAGAACGCCGAGAGTGGCCAGGGCGATCGATGCGGCGGCGCGGCCGGGGCGCACCGAGCGGGAGCGCAGCTCGACGAGGAAGCTCACCCCGGCGATCAGCGACACGAGGCCGAGCACGTTGCGCGAGCCGAAAACACCCTGGATGGGACCGAGCTCGGCGATGTTTCCCTGCACGCCGAGGAAGGCGATCGGGAGATCGAGCAGCAGGCCGCTCAACACCTCCAGGGCGATCGAGAGGCCGAGCAGCACCCGAAGGACGTCACCGGTGGACCGCACGATCTGGATGGTGTCGCGCACGAGGGCCACGTAGATCGCCAGGTACGCGAAGGTGAGCTGGTAGCCGATCCCGAGTACGGTTCGGCCGGCGTAGCCGCTCCAGAGCACCGACAGGGCGCACCAGATCAGGAACACCAGGATCGACACCGGCAGGATGCCGTGCCATTCGATGCTGCGCCGACGGGCGATGAGCGATGCCGTCGCGAGCGCGACCAGACAGGCCAGCGCGCCGAGCAGGCCCGGCCAGCCCATCAGGCTGCGTAGCAGGTGCGTCGCGAAGGCGAGCCCGAGGATCAGGTGGGTGAGGGTCGCGCTGAATCTCGGAGAGGAGAACACCGCCGAGATCGCCGCCGGAACCTGCGGCGGCCGGGCGCGGTCGGTCATCGCCTGCCCACGCCGAGCAGTTCCTCCGCGGCGCTGGGGCGCTTGGTCTTCACCGCGAGCACCAGCAACAGCACCCAGCCCGATTCGACGAGGATACGGCTTTCGGCCAGGCTCTGCGCGAGGAGGGCGACGATCAGGAGCAGCGGCAGCAGCGCCGTCATCGAGTACGGCGCCGTGTCGGCGATGCCGAGGCGGGGCCGGTCGACCGCCAGGAACCAGGAACGCCACAGGGTCGACACGGCGAGAGCGCCGAAAACGATCAGGCCGAGGACGCCCAGCTGGAGCCAGACATCCAACCAGGCGTTGTGCGCCTGCAGGTACTGCACGCCCTTGCGCACGGCGAGGCCGTCGAACGGTTCGACCCACGGTGCCCAGTAGCTCACCCAGCCCCAGCCCGCGACGGGCCGTTGGCCGGCCAGCTCGATGACCCGGTTCCAGATGTCGAAGCGGCCGGTGAGGTCGTCGCTCTTGCCGAGCAGGCCCAGCAGCGTCGACGAGAAGGCGACGACGCCGACCACGACGGCCGCGACCAACGCGGCGGCGGTCAGGTACAGCCCGCGCCGCCCGAGCGGTGGTACCCGGCGGGCCCAGAGCGCGAACACCAGGGCGACGACCACGGCGAGCAGTGCGACGGAGACGGTGGCCGACCGGGTCAGCCACAGCATCACCAGCGCCAGGACGACCCAGAAAATGCCGCGGCCGCGGGCGACGGTCCCCGCGGCCAGCTGCACGGCGAACACGATCAGGGCCAGGAGGGCGATGAATCCCAGCAGGTTGCGGCTGGCTACGATGCCTTCGACGGGTCCGCCCTCCAGCAGCAGGCTGCGCGACCAGTAGAACGCGGCGGGGATCTTGCCGCTGTACTCGACCCAGAACGGTAGCACGGCGTGCCCGATGAACACGGCGATGAATGCCTCGAAGAGCAGCGACAGGGCGAGGACCACCCGCAGGGCCACCGCCAGGGTGCGCAGCAACTCGGTCCAGGACAGGCACAGGGCGATGAACAACGCGGTGATGGTCGTGATCCACTGCAGGGTGATCCCCAACGCGCTCACGCTCGGGTAGGCCGACCAGGCGATCGACACGGTCGCGAGGAGCATGAAGCCCACGAGCGACTTCGGGAACGTCCGCCAGGCCCAGGCGGGTTTGGTCGACACCAGGAACCAGGCGCTGGCGACCACGATGATCACGGCGATGGCGCCGAAACCCCACCAGCCGAGCAGGTTGCGCCAGAATTGCCCGGCCAGCACCGTGAAGAACACAAGGGTCGCGAAAAGACGAACAGGGAGACGGCTCTGCACGACGGGCATGTGACTAGGGTACTGGGGCGACCTCTCCTCGACTCGCGGAGATCTGTTGATACCGTGTGGGTACTAGTCGTTGGGAAGCCGGGCACCGGTTCCCGCCCGAAGGGACACCAGCACATGATCGATATCTCCGTGACCGACCTTTCCGCGCTGACCGACCCCGTCGTGATCGACGTACGCGAACCCTTCGAGTGGGAAGCCGGCCACGCGGCTGCGGCGATCCACATTCCACTCGGCGACCTCGTTGACCGGGTCGGGGAGGTGCCCACGGAGGCCCCCGTCTATGTCATCTGCGCCGCCGGTGGTCGCAGCCTGCAGGGTGCGGCGTTCCTCGAGAGCCGCGGTGTCCAGGCGGTCAACGTGGCGGGCGGCATGACCGCGTGGCAGCAGGCCGGCCTGCCCACCGTCCAGGGCGGCGCCACGGTCTGACTCGCGCGCATCGCGCCTATCCGCCGGTCGAGCGTGTCGAGACCTCGTGACATGCGCGTGTGTCGCGCCCCTAGTCGAGGCCGGCCCCGCCCTCGGCGAGGTAGGCGAGGCGCCGCAACGTCTCGGTGTTACGGGCGCCGATCGCCGCATCCCGCAGGAACGACGGCACGAACCGCCCGGGTCCCGCGGTGGCGTCCTCGGTGATCCGCACCACGCAGCCGTGCTCCCGTGGCTTCACATCGATGGCCACGTGCGCCTCGCCGATCGGCCAGCCGCGCGCCTTGAGTAACGCATGCCGGGGCGGATCCCACTCCAGGACCGACGTGGAGTCGTCGATGAGTGCCGGCCACACCCCCACCGAATGGTGGATGGCGCTGCCGCTGGCCGGCCAGGCCGCATCCACGTTCCGGATCCGGGACGCGCCAACGACCCAGCTGGGATACAACCAGCCGTCGGCGAGCACGGCGAAAACTTTTTCCGGAGGACAATCAAAGGGGCGGTAGTTGACGGCCACGGTGTCACCTTTCGTCGGGCAGGGTGGGGGAGAGGTCCGGCGCGCTGGACACGCCGAGGTCGTGCCGGAGCGCGCTGAGCGCAGCATGCCAGCCGGCCAGGCCGTGCACGCCCGGTCCCGGCGGGGTCGACGACGAGCACAGGTACACCCCGGCCAGCGGGGTGCGCCACGGGTCGGCGGAGAGCACGGGGCGGGCGAGCAGCTGGCGGATGCTGATCTCCCCGGCCGAGATGTCGCCGCCGACGTAGTTGGGATTGTGCGCCTGCACGTCCTGGGCGCTCCGACCGGCGGAGGCGAGGATCGTGTCGCGGAAGCCGGGTGCGAAACGCTCGATCTGCCGGGTGATCGCCTCGGTCTGGTCGACCGTTGAGCCGCGCGGCACGTGCGTGTACGCCCACAGCACATGCTTGCCGGCCGGGGCCCGACTGGGGTCGCTGCCGCTGGGCTGGGAAACCAGTACGTAGGGATTCTCGGCGTGCCGTCCGCGGGCGACGGCGTTCTCCGCCCGGCGGATCTCTGCCCGGGTGCCGCCGACGTGCACGGTGCCGGCGGCGGGCAGCCCGGCGGCCTGCCAGGGGACCGGGGCGGACAGTGCGAAGTCGACCTTGGCGACGGCGTTGCCGTACCGGAAGCGACTCAGCCTGCGAGCGTAGGTGGCGGGAAGGTCGCTCCCGGCCATCCGCAGCAACGCCCGGGGGGTCACATCCAGCAGCACCACCCGGGCCGGCGGCAGGTCGCTCAGTCGTCGCACCGGGGTGGACGTGACGATCTCACCGCCGTGCGCGACCAGGTCATCGACCATCGCCGTCACGATCGCGCCGCTGCCGCCCACCGGCATGGGCCAGCCGCCGGTGTGCGCGTAGGTGGCCAGGGTGAGGCCGGCTCCGGCCGTGGCGAGGCTCGGCAGCGCCCGGATCGTGTGTGCGCTGACGCCGGTGAGCAGGGCGGGCGCGGCCTGGCCGCTGAACCGCCAGTTCCACAGCGGGCCGCCCTGCTCGAGAGCGCGCAGGCCGAAGCGCAGCGCCGTCGCCGGATGCCGGGGGAGGCGCAGCAGTTGGTTGCCGGTGAAGTCGGCGACCTGCTCGGCGTGCTCCACCAGGGGGGCGAACAACCGGCGCCAGGCCGGGCCGTCCCGGCCCAGCTCGGCCACGGTACGGGCAAGGCTCTGATACGCCAGGCCGGCGGTGCCGCCGGGCAGTGGATGCCCGTAGGACACCTCCGGCACGACCAGGTCGATGCGGTCGGCGAGGCCGAACCGGCGGAAGAACTCGGAGGCCAGCGCCATCGGGTGCACGGCGGAGCAGACATCGTGGTGGAAGCCGGGCAGGGTGAGCTCTGCGGTGGCCGCGCCGCCGCCGACGTGCGCCGCACGTTCGTAGACCCGCACGGACAGGCCGGCCCTGGCCAGGGTCACGGCCGCGGCCAGGCCGTTCGGTCCGGAGCCGACCACGATCGCGTCGATCTCGGGCGCACCCCGCTGCACGCTCATGCGGTGGTGCCGTGCCCGTCGCCGCCCGCAGTTGCCATGGTCCTATTCTCGCCCCATCGCCGCGTCTGCGGCGGGATGTTCAGACGAACGCCGCCAGGCCGGTGATGCTGCGGCCCACGATGAGGGTGTTCATCTCCTGGGTGCCCTCGTAGGAGTAGATCGCCTCGGCGTCGGAGAAGAACCGGGCGATGTCGTAGTCCAGCACGATCCCGTTCCCGCCGAACAGCTCCCGGCACCAGGCCACCGTCTCACGCATCCGGGACGTGGTGTACGACTTCGTCAGCGCCGAGTGCTCGTCGTGCTGGGTGCCGTCGTCCAGCATCTGCGAGACCCGCACGACCATGCCCAGGCTGGCGGTGATGTTGCCCAGGCTCTTCACGAGCAGGTCCTGCACGAGCTGGTGGCCGCCGATCGGCTTGCCGAACTGCACCCGCTCGGCGGCGTAGCGTACCGCGGCCTCGTAGGCCCCCATCGCCAGGCCGACGGCCGCCCAGGACACCTCGGCGCGAGTGAAGCGCAGCACCCGCGCCGTGTCCCGGAACGAGTTGGCCTCCTGCAGCCGGTTGTGCTCGGGCACAGAGACCTCCGTCAGGGTGATGTCGGCGTTCTGCACGGAGCGCAGGCTGATCTTGCCCTCGATCTTGGTGGCCGTGTAACCGGGGGAGTCGGTGGGCACGATGAAGCCCTTGACGGCGCCGTCCGCGGTGTCCTTGGCCCAGACGATGGTGATGTCGGAGAAGGTGGCGTTGCCGATCCAGCGCTTCTGCCCGTTGAGCACCCAGGTGTCTCCGGTCCTGGTCGCTGTCGTGCGCAACCCCTGGGCGGAGTCCGAGCCGCTCAGCGGTTCGGTGAGGGCGAAGGCGCCGACGATGTCGCCGGCGGCGAGCTTCGGCAGCCATTCCGCCCGCTGCCCGGCCGAGCCGCAGGCGGCGATCGACCCGGCGACCAGTCCGTTCTGCACCCCCACGAAGGTGGCGACGGATGCGTCGACTCGCGCCATCTCGAGCGCGACGAAGCCGCGGAACACCGCGGAATTCTTGAACGGCCGGGTCTCCTCCCAGCCGAACGAGTACGCGCCGAGGGCGCCGAGCGGCTTGACGATCTGCGTCGGGAACTCGGCCCGCTCCCAGTAGCCGTTGACGACCGGCCGTACCTCGGCTTCCAGGTAGTCGCGAATCCGCGCCAGCGCCGCCTTCTCGTCACCACTGAGAAGGTTCTCGTATCCGAAGAAATCACTGCCGAGCGGCTCGAGGGTCATCTGTGCTCCATTGCGACGAGGACTGGCCGGCCGCGCGAGCGCTCCGACCGGGACTTTCAGCCTAGGTCGGCGACGGCGGTTGCGGGAAAACGGTTGGTAGTTTGGTCTAAACCATTCGACTCAGGAGCCAAGCATGTTTGTGGGCATCAGCAACACACCGCGTGACTACGCATGGGGTTCTCCCACCGCAATCGCCGACCTCCTCGGCCGCCAGGCGTCCGGAGGGCCGGAGGCCGAATTGTGGCTCGGCGCGCACCCCGGCTGGCCGTCGCAGATCACCCGGCCGGAGCTCACCGGGGGCGCCGCAAACCTCGCCGAGTGGATCCGCGCGAACCCCGCCGCATCGCTCGGCGCCGAACTCGCCCCCACGGCACGACTGCCGTTCCTGATGAAGATCCTCGCCGCGCACAGCCCGCTGTCCCTGCAGGCGCACCCGTCGCCGGAACGCGCCGCGGCCGGGTACGCCCTGGAGAACGCCGCCGGCATCCCGCTGACCGCCGTCGACCGCAACTATCGCGACCCGTTCCACAAACCGGAGATCATCTTCGCGCTCAGCGACACCTTCGAGGCCCTGTGCGGTTTTCGCGACCCGCGTCAGGTCCGGTCGATCCTCGCCGAACTGCGCGCACTCGACGCGACCATGGACGACCCGCAGCCCGCGGCGCTGCTCGGGCTGGAGAACCGTCTGGTCGGCGACGACGCGTTGCACGACGCCGTCGATTGGCTGCTCCGCGATGGGCGCGGCGGCGACTCCGGGGAGGTGTCCTGGCTGGTTGAACGCGTCGTGGCGCTCGCCGAACGGGCGGCGTTCCTCATCGATGGCGGCGCCCAGGTCAGTTTCGCCGCCGAGTTGGCCACGGTGCGCTCCCTGGCAAGCGCCTACCCCGGCGACCCCGGCATCGTGATCTCGCTGCTGACCAATCTGGTGTCGCTGAAGCGCGGCGAGGTGTTGTTCCTGCCGGCCGGCAACATCCACGCCTACCTGACCGGTCTCGGCGTCGAGGTGATGGCCTCCTCCGACAACGTCCTGCGCGGCGGGCTCAGCCCCAAGCACATCGACGTCGACGAGCTCCTCGAACTGCTCGACTTCACGCCGCTGCCGGTGCCGTACCTGGCCCCCGAACGCCACGCCGACGGCGTCGCCGTGTACCGGCCCGACGTGCCCGACTTCGAGCTGGCCCACATCGAGGTGCCGGCGGACGGCGCGGCCGGGGCCGCCGCCGGCGTGCCCATGCGGCAGGTCACCCTCACCGGGCCTGCCATCGCCATCTGCACGGCCGGCCGTTTCCTGGTCGCGGGTGCGACATCCTCGCTCACGCTCGCCAGGGGAGAATCCGTCTACATCACTCCCGACGAGGGAACGCTGACCTTTGCCGGCTCGGGCGAAGTCTTCCTGGCCACCACCCCGGACTCCGCCGGCGCGTAGCCCGCCGGCGCGGGGCGGCGCCGGCCGAAGGTACGGCGGTAGGCCGTCGGCGTGGTCTGCAGGGTGCGCACGAAGTGGTGCCGCATCACCGCCGCGCCACCGAACCCGGTCTGTAGCGCGATGAGGTCGAGGGTCCCGTCGGTCTCCTCGAGCAACTGCTGGGCCAGGATCAATCGTTGCCGGTTCAGCCACGCCGTCGGCGTGGTGCCCAGCTCGGCCCGGAAGCGGCGCGCGAAGGTTCGCGGCGACATCAGGGCGCGGCGGGCGAGCTGGTCGACGGTGAGGTCCTGGTCCAGGCTGCGGAGCATCCAGTCGGTGATCTCGGCGAAGGAATCGTTGCGTTGCTCGGGCATCGGCGCCTGGATGAACTGGGACTGGCCGCCGTCCCGCTGCGGCGGAACCACCATCCGCCTGGCGATGACGTTGGCCGCCGTGGCGCCGAGCTCCCGGCGCACGACGTGCAGGGCGGCGTCGATACCGGCCGCGGTCCCGGCACCCGTGACCACGCGGTTGTCGTCGACGAAGAGCACGTCGGGGTCGACGGTCGTGTTCGGGTAGGCCTCGGCGAGGGCGGCGGCGTACATCCAGTGCGTGGTGCTGCGCCGACCGTCCAGGATGCCGGCGGCGCCGAGGATGAACGCGCCACTGCAGACGCTGAGAACCCAGGCGCCCCTGGCCTCCGCGTCCCGCACCACGCGCAGCACCTCCGGGTGGATCTCGGAGCCGGCCTCGTAGGCGGGGATGGCGATCAGGTCGGCGTCGGCGGCGGCGGCCAGGTCATCGTGCACCACGATGTCGAAGCCGATCTTGGTGCGCAACGGCCCGGGGGCGGCGGTGACGACGTGGAAATCGAAGACGGGACCGCCCTGGTCCGACCTGTCGATGCCGAACACCTCACAGATCACGCCGAACTCGAACGGGGCCATCCCGGGGATGGCGACGCAGACGACTTTCTTAAGCATGGCTTCTCCGTACGGTGTGGCAGGAATGTGTCGGTAAGCGGCAACTCTGCCACTGGTGGCAGGATGTCGCAAGGCTTACTTTTACTGCCATGATCCTGTTTATGAGTGTCCTGGTGGCCCTGGTCATCTGGGGTGTTGCGGCGAGCATCGTCGCGGTGCGCTCCGACGGCCTGAACGATGTCGAACTTGCCCGGCGCAACCGGCATCCCGAACCGTTCCCCCGCGGGCGATAGTGTGGTCTGGAACGGCAGCACGCGGCTGCCTGGAAAGCGCAGGGGCACCACATGGCTTGGCTTGTTACCGGAGGGGCCGGCTATATCGGCTCCCACGTCGTCCGCGCGTTCCTGGCAGAGGGGATCGACGTCGTCGTGCTCGACGACCTGTCCAGCGGTCACGCCGAGTTCGTCCCGGCCGGGGTGCCGTTCGTCCAGGGAACCCTGCTCGACACGGGCCTGATCGCGAAGACCTTCGCCGAACACTCCATCAGCGGCGTCGTGCATGTCGCCGGCTTCAAGTACGCCGGGGTGTCGGTGTCCAGGCCGCTGCACACCTACGAGCAGAACGTGACGGCGACGGCACTGCTGCTGGCCGCCATGCAGGATGCCGGGGTGGGCCGCATCGTGTTCTCGTCGAGCGCCGCCGTCTACGGCACCCCGTTCACCGACCTCGTCACCGAGGAGACCGCGAAGAGCCCCGAGTCGCCGTACGGCGAGTCCAAGCTGATCGGCGAGTGGCTGCTGCGTGACCAGGCGGTGGCCGCCGGCCTCGCCCACACGTCGCTGCGCTACTTCAACGTCGTCGGCTCCGGAGCGCCGGAGCTGCGCGACACCAGCCCGCACAACCTCTTCCCGATGGTGTTCGAGGCTCTTCTGGACGGCCGAACCCCGCGCATCAACGGCAACGACTACAAGACCGACGACGGCACCTGCGTCCGTGACTACATCCATGTGGCCGACCTCGCTGTGTCGCACGTCGCTGCGGCCCGCCGGCTGGACGCCGGCCAGGAGATCGCCCCGGTCTACAACCTCGGCAGCGGCGACGGCGTCTCCGTCGGCGAGATCATGAGCACCGTCGCGGCCGTCACCGGTATCCCTTTCACGCCGGTGATCGGCCCTCGCCGCACGGGCGACCCCGACCGCATCGTCGCGTCCGGCGAAATGGCCGCCCGGGACCTGGACTGGAAGATGCGCCACAGCCTCGAAGACATGGTCCGAAGCGCCTGGGAGTCCCGGCAGGCAGCCGCCGTCTGACCCGACGACACGATCAGGGCACGTGGGCGAGTCGTAACCCTCCAGCCCGCCTTGAGGGTTTAGCATCCGCGACTTGACGCAGGCGAACTACACGGGTGTAATTAGTTCTAGCGCGGAAATGTGCAGAAGCTGATGGGTGGAGGCGATATGACGTTGTCCGAATATCGTTCCGGAGTACCCGACGACTGGTTTGTAGACCCAGTCCGTCTCGGAGTGCCCGGAGTGCGCAAGCAGCCCCCGGCGGACGACGGCGCCGATGACAATCCTCTGGCCTGGCAGTCCGACTCGCTCTGCGCGCAGACCGACCCTGAGGCATTCTTCCCCGAAAAGGGCGGCTCGACCAGGGATGCCAAGAAGATCTGCGGCTCCTGTGAGGTTCGACCGCAGTGCCTGCAGTACGCCCTCGCCAACGACGAACGCTTCGGCATCTGGGGCGGACTGTCCGAGCGCGAGCGACGTAAGCTCCGCAAGCGCGCGGGCTGACCGGGCCCCACCGGCTGGGCTCGTTTTCGGGGCGCGCCTGCCGCTTGGGCGGTGCACACGGATAACCGACCTAGGCTAGTGAACGATATGCAAGCCAGAGTCACCGCCATCATTGTTGCCCGTAACGGAGCTGCGCACCTTCAGCGAACCCTCGAAGCCCTGCGCGGCCAAACCCGTCAGCCCGACACCGTCGTCGCCGTCGATTGCGGGTCCACCGACGCTTCCGCGGAACTGCTGGCAGCCTACGGACCCACCCACTTCATCTCGGCGGATGCGAGCCTGTCGTTCGGCGACGCGATCAAGACCGCCGTCCGCGTGCTGCCGGACCCCGAGGGCGATCACGAGCTGCTGTGGCTGCTGGCGCAGGACAGCGCCCCGGAGACCAGGGCGCTGCAGAAACTGGTCGCCGAGCTGGAGATCGCCCCGTCGGTGGCGGTTGCCGGCCCCAAGGTGATGGAGTGGATCGCCGACGATTACATCCACGATTTCGGCCTGTCGATGACGCCGTACGGGTCGACGGTCACCCTGGTGGAGAGTGAACTCGACCAGGAACAGCACGACGCCCTGAGCGACGTCCTCGCGGTCAGCGCGGGCGGCATGCTCGTGCGCCGCACGGTCTGGGACCTCCTCGGCGGCTTCGACTCGGCGCTTCCCGTCGTCGACGATTCCCTCGACTTCTGCGTACGGGTGCGTCTGGCCGGATTCCGGGTGTCCGTGGTTTCCGCGGCGAGGGTCAGTTCGGCCGGGGACGGCGTCGCCGGCCCGGACGGTTCCTCCCGCGGCCGGACCAGCCGGCGCCGGGTCCGAGCCGAACGCTCCGCCGCGCTGCACCGCCGCCTCGTCTACGCGCCCACCTGGGCCCTGGCCGTGCACTGGCTCTCGCTCGTGCCGCTCGCGTTCCTCCGCTCGATCATCGACCTGCTGCGCAAGGAGCCCGGCTCGATCATCGGTGAATTCGCGGCGGCGTTCTCCGCCGCGTTCCTCGGCAGCAAGGTGCGCCAGGCCAGGCGCAAGCTCGCCGCCACCCGCACGCTCGGTTGGTCGTCCATCTCGTCCCTGCGGGTGTCCGCCGCGGAGGTCCGCCGGCGGCATGCCCTCACCCGGGAGGCCGCCCTGACCGGCGCCAGGGGAGACCGGCCGGAGATCCGGTTCTTCTCCCGCGGCGGGGCGTGGACCCTGCTCGGCGCCGTGGTGGTCGGCGTCGTCGTGTTCGCGCCGTTCCTCGGCGCTCAGGCCCTCAGCGGTGGCGGCCTGCTGCCGCTGTCCGATTCCGTCGGCGCGCTCTGGGCCAACGTCGGCTACGGCTGGCGCGACATCGGGCTGGGCTTCGTCGGCGGCGCCGACCCCTTCGCCGTGGTGCTGGCCATCCTCGGCACCCTCACGTTCTGGTCACCGTCCTTCGCCATGGTGCTCCTCTACCTGCTCGCGTTGCCCCTGGCGGCCTTCGGAGCGTGGATGGCTTCGACCCGGCTCACCCACCGCGGCTCGATCCGTGCCACCGCCGCGGTTCTGTGGATGCTGTCCCCGACGTTCCTCACCGCGCTCGCCACCGGCCGCCCGGCCGCGATCCTCGTTCACCTGCTGCTGCCGTGGCTCTTCTTCGCCGGCATCGCCGCGGCCAGGTCCTGGTCGGCGTCGGGCTCCGCCGCCCTGTTGTTCGCTGCGATCGTGGCCTGCGCCCCGTCGTTGGCCCCGGCCCTGCTCATCATCTGGCTGCTCTGCGTCTTTGCCAGCGGCCGCCGGGTGATGCGCTTCGTGGGCATCCCGCTGCCGGCTCTCGCGCTGGCGCTCCCGCTGATCTGGGACCAGGTGCTGCGCGCCAACTGGCTGGCCCTGTTGGCCGATCCGGGCGTCCCGGTGCCCACCTCGCCGGTACCGGTCTGGCAGATGATCCTCGGCTTCCCCGCCGGTGACCTCGGCGGTTGGCCGCAGCTGCTGCCGCTCTGGGGCGGTACCGCGACCGCGGCGGACCTGATGGTGCCGCTGCTCCTGGTTCCCCTCGCGGTGCTGGCGCTCGTGTCGCTGCTCCTGCCCGGCGCCCGTGGCGCCGCATCCGCCCTGATCGGCGCCCTGCTCGGGCTCGGCACCGCGATCGGCGCGAGTTCACTGTCGCTGGCCGCCGTGGGCGACCAGTCCGTGACGATTTGGCCGGGAGCCGGGCTCAGCCTGTACTGGCTGGGCATCGTCGGCGCCGTGGTGTTCGCGGCCCGCGGGCTGCACAAGGTGGCGGTGGCTCCGCTGGTGGCTGCCGCCCTGGCCCTTGCCGTGGTTTCGCTGCCGTTGGCGGCCGCCCTCCCGCTCGGAACCGCCGCCGTTCAGGAGACCCTCGGCCGCACCCAGCCGGCCTTCGTGACGGCGGAAGCGCTCGTCACGCCGCGGGTCGGCACTCTGCAGATCGTGCCGCAGCCCGACGGCGGCATCCTCGCCACCATCGTGCGCGGCGCCGGCGAACGCCTCGACGCCCAGTCAACTCTCTCCAGCACCGCCACCGGGACCACCGACGAGCAGGCCGAACTGGCGACCCTCGCCGGGAACCTCGCCTCGCAGAGCGGGCTGGACGCGTCGGCTGAGCTGGCCAGGTTCGGCATCCGCTTCGTGCTGCTGCGTCCCGCCGCCCAGACGCCCACCGAGTGGGGTGCGGCGGGTGCGGTGACCACCGCCGCGACCCAGACCAGCACCCGGACCACCACCTCCCTGGACGGAACCGCCGCCCTCGTGCCAGTCGGGGACACCGCCTTCGGCCGGCTGTGGCGCTCCGATGCGCAGACCGACGTCGCGGTCAACGGAGCCATTCCCGCGGATGCCGGCGGAGTCGTCGGACTGCTGACCACTATCGTCGCCGTGCTCGTCATCGGTGCGACGGTCCTACTCTCGATCCCGACCGGAGCCGGCCGGGAGGCCGTCTACCAGGCGCATCGGGACGCCATCCGGCGAGCCTCACGGATGAGCAAGCCGGTCAAGCCCACCAAGGTGCGCCGAAGCTCGCGGGCCCCCAGGGTGCCCCGCTCGGAACGACCGGGAGCAAAATCCAAAACCAAGGCCGGCACCAGGACCACCGCGGACGCCAAGCCCACACCGCAGCCCACGAGCAAGCCCGGTGCGCCGGAGCCCGGTGCGCCGACCGCACCTGAACCGACGGCCGGCCCCGACCGCCAGGCGCCGGGCGTGACCACAGCGCCGGCCCGCACCGACAGCACAGAGGACACCGACAATGGTCACTAAGCGCAGGGTGGCCCTCGTCGGAGCCCGGATGACCGCCGGGCTGGCCGGCATCGTCGTCGTCGTCGTCGCCGTGGGTGGAGCGGCACTCGCGCCCTGGCCGGCGGTCGTGAGCGAGCCGGAGGCCACGCTGGTCACCCCCGTCGCCAGCGACCAGACGCAGGTGTGTCCCGGTCCGCTGCTCACCCTGGCCGCTGACTCCAGCCAGGCGGATGTCGCCACGTCCGTCAGCCGCTTCGACACCGTCTACGGCGCCCGGGCTGCCGGCACCGGCGGTGCCGTCGTGGACGTCACCCGTTCCGACCTGGCTGCCGTCGAAAACGCCGAGAGCGCCAGGGACGGCGCCCCGCAACTGCTGACCGTGCCGGCGGGCGCCGCCGCCCAGGCCGCCGCGCTCGTCAACGGCGCCCAGTCCCAGAACGCCGCCAGCGAAACCCTCGGCGGGCTCGCCACGTCGGCCTGCACTGCAGCCGACAGCGACTCCTGGCTGGTCGGCGGCTCCACCGACGTGGGCCGCACCAGCCTGGTGCTGCTCAGCAACCCCTCCACGGTGGTGGCCACGGTCGACCTCACCGTTTACGGCGAGACCGGCCAGGTGGACGCCCCTGGATCCACCGGAATCCTGGTCCAGCCGGGCACCCAGCGAATCATCTCCCTCGCCGGCCTCGCCCCCAACCTGCTCTCACCGGTGGTGCACGTGCAGGCCACCGGGGGGCAGGTCGCTGCGGCCCTCCAGCAGAGCGTCATCAGCGGCATCCAGCCCGGCGGAGCCGAACTTCTCGGCCCAACCACCGACGCCGCGACCGAGCAGGTCATCCCCGGTGTCGTCGTCACACCGCCGGGCGCCGAGGTGTCCGTCGATGAGGGAGCAGTGTCCGAGGACACCCCGACGGTGCGGGTGCTGGTCCCCGGCGACGCCCCGGCCACGGTGAGCGTCGGCGTGCAGAGCGAAGACGGCGCCTCGGCCGGCACGTCGCTCGAGGTGGTGATCCAGCCCGGCCTGGCCACCGAGATCCCGTTGAGCGGGATCGCGCCGGGCAACTACACCGTGAGCCTGGCCGGCGACCAGCCCCTCGTCGCCGCGGCCCTGACCACTGTCACCGGCACCGCCACCCGGGACTTCACCTGGGCCAGCGCCGCCGCCGCCCAAGCGGACGAGTTCCTCGTCTACATCGCGCCGGGCCCGGCGCCGGCCCTCCACCTGGCGAACACGTCCGACGTGGACTCCGTGCTCACCCTCACCGCCGACGGCGGCGCGGTCACCACCCTCACCGTGCCGGCCGGCCAGTCGGTCGTCACCGGCGTGACCGAATCCATCGCCTACCTGGTCACCGGAGGTGAGGGGATCGCGGCGTCGGTCGGTTACTCGGGTGACGGGCTCGCGTCTTCCTACACCGTCAGCCCGATCGGGGCGCTCGTACAGGCCATCCCGGTCTACCCGCGGTAATCATCGTGTCCGCTTCCCAGCCGAAGAATCCTGCCGTCACCGAGCCTGCCGCCGCGCCGACACCCGGCAACCTGCTGGTCACCGGCGGCGCCGGCTTTATCGGCGGCGCCATCGTGTCGGCAGCGCTGGACCGGGGCTGGCAGGTGCGGGTGCTCGATTCCCTCCGCGGCGATGTGCACGGCGGCCTGCCCACTCCGGACCCCCGGGTCGAGTTCGTCGTCGGCGACGTGACGGATGCGGCCGTGGTCGCGCGGTCCCTGCGCGGCATCGACGTGGTCTGCCATCAGGCGGCGAAGGTGGGCCTCGGCGTCGACTTCTCCGACGCGCCGGACTACGTGCACAGCAACGAGGTGGGCACCGCCGTGCTGCTGGCGGGCATGCAGGCCGCCGGTATCGCACGCCTCGTCCTGGCGTCATCGATGGTGGTCTACGGCGAGGGCAGCTATCGCAGCGCCACCGAATTCGCCCGTCCGGGCCCCCGGCGCGCGCGCGATCTGGACGCGGGACGGTTCGACCCGGTCGACGATGCGACCGGGAAGCCGCTCGAGCCGGCCCTCGTCGGTGAGGACGACCCGCTCGACCCGCGCAACGTCTACGCGAGCAGCAAACTGGGCCAGGAATACCTCGCGACGTCCTGGAGCCGCGGCACCGGGGGACGGGTGGCCGCCCTGCGCTACCACAACGTCTACGGACCCGGAATGCCCCAGAACACGCCGTATGCGGGCGTCGCCTCGCTGTTCCGGTCGGCGCTGGCACGCGGCGAGGCTCCGCAGGTGTATGAGGACGGCCGGCAGCGCCGCGACTTCGTGCACGTGCGTGACATCGCCTCCGCCAATCTCGCCGCGATCGGCTGGACCGCCGCCACCGGTGGTGACGGCACCTTCCGGGCCTTCAACGTGGGCAGCGGTACCGTGCACACCATCGGCGACATGGCCGAGGCGCTCAGCCGAGCGGCGGGCGGCCCGGCGCCGGTTGTGACCGGGCAGTACCGCCTGGGCGATGTGCGGCACATCACCGCATCGTCCGAACGGCTGCGCACCGAACTGGACTGGCGCCCGTCGATCAGCTTCGAGGACGGCATGATCGAGTTCGCCAGCGCACCGCTCCGCACCGCCGTGCGCTGATCCCCCCTCCCGCAACACCGCCGACGTGGGCGCCCTCGGACGGGAAGCCTTCGCGCGCTACGCGGGCAAGGCGCCGCAACGCGGGTGGCGCGCCACCCGCGCAGCGGCGTACGACCCGCGTAACGGGATGCGCGAGTCAGGATGCCGGGAGCAGCAGGTCGAACCGGCATCCGCCGGCCAGGTTCTGCACCGCCACGTCACCGCCGTGCGCGGCGACGATGCCGGCCACGATCGCCAGGCCCAGGCCGGCGCGACCCTCGTCGGCGGGTTCGGCGCCCGGCGTGCGCGGTTCGGTCCCGCGCCAACCCGCTTCGAAAACCCGCTCGAGGTCGCGGGGATCGATGCCGCCGGCGCTGTCCTGCACCGAGATCACGGCGCGGCCGTCGGCGTGCTCGGTCACCGCGACGACGATGGCGCTGCCCGGCGCCGACTGCTGCACAGCGTTCATGACGAGATTGCCGACGGCACGGGACAACTCGGCCGGATCGGCCGGGATCGTCAGTCCCATCGCTCCCTCGAAACGCAGGTCGAGGCTCTTTGCGCGTGCCACCGGCCCGAGGTCGGCGACGGTGTCGCTGATCAGGTCGTACAGGGCCACCTGCACCACCCTCAGACGCAGGGTACCCGAGTGGATGCGGGACAGCTCGAAGAGGTCGTCGACCATCCCGCTCAGCCGGTCCACCTGCCCGCGGATCTGACGGTGGTACCGGGCGGGGTCCTCGACCATGTCATCCTCGAGCGCCTCCGCCATCGCCCGGATGCCGGCCAGCGGGGTGCGCAGATCGTGGGAGATCCAGGCGACCAGGTCCCGGCGGGACGCATCGATCCGGCCCTCCCGGTCACGCAGCTCCTGCAGGCGCTCCCCGGTGGCGGCGAGCTGGCCGGCCAGCGCGGCGAACTCGGTATTGCTGTGTCGCTCGACCGACGTCATCGGCTCGCCGCGGCCGAGGTTCGCGGCGGCCCGGGTGAGGTGCCGGCTGTCCTGCACCAGTGCGCGACCCAGCAGGCCCGCCATGAGTAGCGACACGCTGCCGGCGACGCCGGCGACGAAGTAGAACACGGTCAGGTCGTGGTCTGACACGTACATCAGCGACGCGGCCGCGGCCATCCCGCTGACCACCGACACGATCGTGGCCAGGGCCACCACCAGCAGTTGCAGCACCAGGGAGTACCGGGAGAGCAGTCGCAGGGTGATCAGGCCGAGCGCTCCGACGATGATGGCGCTGGCCAGCGCGATCACCACGACGCTCACCAGTCCGGTGACGTTCACCGGCGGGCCCCGGCGTCCTGCTGGGCGGAACCGGAGGCGCCCAGCGGTGACGGGTCGAACCGGTAGCCGACGCCCCAGACGGTGTTCAGCAGGAGCGGGCGGGTCGGGTCCACCTCGATCTTCTCGCGCAGCCGTCGCACGTGCACGGTGACCGTGGACAGGTCACCGAAATCCCAACCCCAAACCGATTTCAGGAGGTCCTCCCGGCTCAGCGCCAGGTGCGGGCGCCCGATCAGGTGGGCCAGCAAGTCGAACTCACGCGCGGTGAGCACGAGCGGGACACCGAACATCCGCACCTCGTGCGCCGCCAGGTCCAACGAGAACGGCCCGACCTCGGTCGGCCCACCTGGTGCCGGCTCCGGCGCGTTCCGGCGCAGCACGGATTGCACCCGCAGCACGAGCTCCCGCGGGGAGAACGGCTTGGCGAGGTAGTCGTCGGCGCCGGCCTCGAGGCCGTCGATCCGGTCCTCCTCTTCGTTGAGGGCGGTGAGCATGATCACCGGCACGGCCCACGCCGCCTTGAGTCGTCCGCAGACCTCGAGTCCGTCCAGCCCGGGCAGCATGCGGTCGAGGACCACCAGGTCGGGCCGATTCTCCTCGGCCTGGTGGAGGCCGGCCAGGCCGTCTGGCGCCCGCTCGACGGCGAACCCGGCCGCGCTCAGGTAGCGGCAGACGATCTCGGATACCGTGGGGTCGTCGTCGACGACGAGGACGCGGCGTGGCGCGTCGGGCGAGCCGGCGCTGGGCGATGGAGTCACTCCTGAAGGTTATGCGCTTCGCCGCTATTTTCGGATCCGTCCGCACTCCGTAACGTTTCGCGGGCCGGTCGGCGGCGTCCCCCGCCGTAGGGTCGGAGAGTGAGTGAGTTCCGGGTCGATGTCGTTTTGCCGTGTTTGAACGAGGCCGGCGCGCTGCCGTGGCTGTTGGGCCGGCTGCCCGAAGGCTACCGGGCCATCGTCGTGGACAACGGGTCGACCGACGGGTCCGCCGAGATCGCCCTCGCCGCCGGCGCCACCGTGGTGCACGAGGCGCGCCGCGGTTTCGGGGCCGCTGCCCACGCCGGGTTGCTGCACGCGAGCGCTCCTGTCGTGGCGTTCTGCGATGCCGACGCGTCGATGGACCCGCGGGACCTGCCCCTGGTGGCGGACCCCGTCGCCGCCGGGGACGCCGATCTGGTACTCGGCCGGCGCCGCCCCACGACCGCCGGATCATGGCCGCTGCACGCCCGGATAGCAAATACCACTCTTTCTTGGCGACTGCGCCGAATAACAGGTGTGAACATCTATGACTTGGGCCCGATGCGGGCCGCCCGGAGGGAAGACCTCCTGTCCCTCGACCTGCAGGACCGACGCAGTGGCTACCCGCTCGAGGTTTTCCTCAAGGCCGCCGCGGCAGGCTGGCGCATCCGCGAGGTGGATACGCCCTACGCCCCGCGGGTGGGACGCAGCAAAGTGACCGGCACCGTGCGCGGCACCCTCACCGCCATCGGCGACATGTCCCGGCTCCTCAAGCAGGCCGGGCGATGACCACGCTCATCCTGCTCGCCAAGGAGTGCCTGCCCGGCAAGGTGAAGACGCGGCTGCACCCGCCGCTCAGCCTCGAGCAGGCGGCGGAGCTCGCCGCAGCCAGCCTCGACGACACGTTCACCGCGGTCAGGTCGCTGCCGGCCACTCGCCGGGTGCTCGCCTTCGACGGCCATCGCGCGCCCGCGGCCTCCGCGGGGTACGACGTTGTGCCGCAGGTGGCCGGGGGCCTGGACGCCCGGATCGGTGCGATCTTCGACGGCTGCACCGAACCCGCCGTGCTCATCGGGATGGACACCCCACAGGTGTCCGCCCGCGTACTGGCCCCTCTTTTCGCGGACTGGCCGGCTGACGTCGACGCGTGGTTCGGCCCGGCCGCCGACGGCGGCTTCTGGGCTCTGGCGCTGCGCAACCCGGACGGCGACCTCGTCCGCGGCGTGCCGATGTCCCGGGCCGACACCGGTGCCCGCCAGCTCGACAGGCTGCGCGGAGCCGGGCTTCGGGTGCGGATGCTGCCGACGCTCACCGACGTCGATCACATCGAGGACGCCTACACGGTGGCGGCCCTCGAGCCCCACGGCCGGTTCGCGGCGACCCTGGCCGGTTTCGGCGTCGCCCAGTTGAGCGAGGCACTGCGATGACGATGCTCGCGGGCCGGCCAGACCTCGACACCCCCAGCACCTTCGGATCCGGCGGTGGCGAGCCTTACGCGGCAGCGCTCGTGGCGGAAACTGCGGTCTTGTTCCTCCGGCACGACACGGCGCGACTGCCCGCGTCAGTGCCCATGGACGCCGGCCGGTGGAGCGCCGATGCCGATGCCACCGACCTCGCCGTGTTGGACGGTGCGACCGGGCCGGTCCTGGACATCGGCTGCGGACCCGGCCGGATGATTCGGGCGGCGCTGGACCTGGGACTGGCCGCCGCGGGAGTGGACGTGTCACCGACCGCCGTGCGCATCGCCACCGCGGCCGGCCTGACCGTGCTGAACCGGTCGGTCTTCGACCCCCTGCCGCTCGCGGGTGGCTGGGGCACGGCGCTCCTGCTCGACGGCAACATCGGCATCGGCGGCGACCCCGGAGCCCTGCTCGCCCGATGCGCTCAGTTGATCGGCGGGAACGGTGCCCTCCTGGTGGAGGTCAGCGGCGACCCCGACTGCGACCATGCCTACGAGGGTATCCTCGAGGACGCGAGGGGCCGGCGCAGCGCGGTGTTCCCCTGGGCGGAGATCGGTATCGTCGCTCTCCGGGCGCGTGCCGAATCAGCCGGCCTGCGGGTCAGTCAGGACTGGATCCGGGACGGGCGCTGGTTCGCCCGTCTGGTGCGCAGGTAGAACCACAGCGAGACGGCAGCGCAGGCCACCGCCAGGATGAGCCAGAACAGGCCCAAGTTCGCGGCGTAGTCCAGGGGGAGGACGGTGGGGTTTCTGGGGCCCTGCCGCTGGGCCGCGATCGCCGGCAGCACGATCAGCGTCATCAACGAGCCGAGGACGATCGTGGCCTGCACCGTCACGACGACGCTGCCGGCGACCCGGTGGCCTGCGCGGCGGGTGAGCACACCGAGCCCGAACACCAGGGGCGAGATCACGGCGTCGTGCAGCACGATCGCACCGGCGATCCACAGCGCCAGCCCCGGCAGGCGCCGCAGGGCGACAGAGTCGACCAGGACGTAGGCGCCAAGGCCGAGACCGAGCACCCCGACGGCGACGAGGACGGACCGCGCCACGCGTATCCGTCGAGAGGGCAGCGCCACTTCCGCTTCTGATCCCATCACGCGTCGATCGCCTCGATTCGGCTGAGCCACTTGGTTTGCAGGACGCCGGGCCGGCCCGGCGCGATCATTCGCGCCGGGTAGCCGTGCTCCAGGTCGAGGGTCTCGCCGTTCAGTTCGAGGGCGACGAGGGTGAGCGGGTCCCGCACGTACTCGCGGCCCATCTCGGTCTGCCGGAAGCCGCCGCGCTGCTCCAGGCTGATCAGCCGGAGATCGCTGTCGGGGGAGCCGCCGGCCTCGTCGATGAGGTCGCGCAGGCGCACGCCGCGCCAGGAGGCCATCTGGCTCCAGCCCTCCACGCAGGCGATCGGCAGGTCGACGTCGGTCTGGGGGAGGGCGGCCAGCTCGGCGCGACTGAACGACCGCTCGGTGTCTCCGGACGCCACCGTCAGCACCCAGTCCGTGGCCATGGCGGCCGTGGCCACCTTCGCCTGCGCCGACGAGCGGTTGACGGGCACCCCTTGCTGGCCGACACCCTTCTTGCGCGGTCCGAACGCGTTCAGGGCATCCAGCGGCGTGAAGGTCTGGCCGGCCGTGAGGCCCACGACCGTCGCGACGCCCAGCGTCACCGTGGCCAGGAATCCGCGGCGGCTCGTCCGAGCCGGAACCGTCGGGGTGGCGTCGATGTAGGACAGGATCCGTCCCGTGAGGCCACGGGTGCGAGGCAGGCCCTCTTGCGTGGGGCCGGCGCGGAGCTGCTCCGGCGGCCCTGCCGTGCGCTCGGCCCGCCAGTGCGCCGAGATCAGGGGCAGCTTCACACCGATGTGCACCAGCAACGACCCGATGATCACGAAGGACAACGCGAAATGCACCTGCCGGAACGGGAACGGGAACGGGTACCACTGGTACGTGTTGAGCAGGCCGATGGTGATCTCGACCAGCGAGGCGCCGACGAACAACGCGATCGACGCCCGCTCCAGGAACTGGGCGAACGATGTCACCGGCGGGTAGACGAACAGTTGCGGGAAGACCACGTAAAGCTTCGCGAGCAGCAGGGGGAAGCATGCGATGCCCGCCACGATGTGGGTGCCCTGGGTGAGCTGGTAGAGCCCGGCCGGCCGGGTCGGGAACACCATCCACGATAGGGGCTCCTGCAGAAAATGGCTGTACAGGCCGGTGCCGAAGCAGAGCAGGAAGGCCAGGCCGAGCAGCCGGCCGATCACGGTGGCCATCCGCGGATTCCGCACCGGAGAGGCGAGCTGGGCCCTGGCCTCGTACATCAATCGGCGCATAGTCCATTCCACCATCCCGGCGGGCGCGGGAGCGTCTGCAATCCTTACGTTTCGCTGACATCGGCGCCGGCCGATCGGTCCGGGTGCCGTCGGGTGCGGAAGGATGGCAGGGTGCGCACCATCGTCGTTTCGATCCTCCTGGCCGCCAGCGCCGCCGTCACCGCGGCCCTGGTGGTGTCCTTCGACCTGTTCCGCCCGTACCGGGACACGATTCCGCTCCTCGTTGGCACGCTGGTTCTGTGGGTGCTGTTCGCCGCCGCGGTGATCGCCCTGCGCAAGGTCCAGGGTCGGGCGGTGGTGGTGCTGGTGCTGGCCGGGTCGGTTGTTCTCGGCGGCGCGGCGATGGCCGGCCCGCCGAACACGAGCACGGACTCCGCTCGGTACGCCTGGGACGGCATCGTGCAGAACGCCGGGATCTCGCCGTATGCTTTCGTTCCCGCTGACGAGCGCCTGGACAGCCTGCGGCCGGACTGGCTGTTCCCGGCGCCGGTGGGCGACGCCGCCGAACCGGGCTGCGCGGGGGAGCGCATCGAAACCGTCGACCGGGACACCGGGCCGCCCCTGTGTTCAGCGCTGAACCGCACCACGGTGCCCACCATCTATCCGCCCGCCGCTGAGATCTACTTCGCCGGCGTCCGCGCGGTGGTCGGCGCCGACGCGGGGTATTGGCCCCTGCAGGTGACGGGGCTGCTGCTGTGTGTGGGCATCAGCGGGATGCTGCTGCTGGGCCTTCACCGCCGCGGCCTGGACCAGCGGCACGCGGCGCTCTGGGCGTGGTGCCCGCTGGTCGCAACGGAAGGCATCACCAACTCGCACGTCGACCTGCTCGGCGTGGCCTTCGTCCTCGCCGCCGTCTTCTGGATCAGCAGCGCTAAATATGTGCGCGGCGGAATCCTGCTGGGCGTGGCGATCGGGGTCAAGCTGATCCCGGCAATCGCCGCGCCGGCGCTGTTGGCACGGCAGGGCTGGAAGGTGATGGCTGCAGCGGTGGTGACGTTCGCCCTGCTCTATGTGCCGTACGTGCTGGCCACCGGCATCGGGGTGCTCGGCTACCTGCCCGGCTACCTCACCGAGGAAGGCTACGAGGACGGATCCCGGTTCGCGCTGGTGTCGTTGATCGCGCCGGGCAGCTCCGCCATCGTCGTGGCCGCGATGTTCCTGGCCGGCCTGGCCGCGGTCACGATCTGGAAGACCGATCCGGAGCGCCCCTGGCTCGGCCAGCTCCTGATGATCGGCGGCACCCTCCTGGTGCTCAGCCCCCGGTACCCCTGGTACGCGCTCCTGCTGCTGCCGTTCATCGCGCTCAGCGGCAGGTGGGAATGGTTGGCGATTCCACTGGCGCTGACCGTGCGCCTGCTGGTGCCCTCCCTCACGGTCACCCGGGTGTCGCTAACGATCGCGCTGGTGGTCATCGTGGTCGTGTCGGTGCGACGCGCGGGCCCCGGCGCGCTGGACCGCTGGCGCAGTCTCGGCCGCCGCCGGGGCGGTCCGGAGCCGGTCAGCGTTCGTAGCGGAGAACGTTGACGCCGGTGAGGGCCCATTCCTCGACACGGCTGTAGCCGAGGTCGCCGAGTTTCGCGGTGACGCCCGGACGCCAATCCTGCTTGTCGCTCGTGACCAGCCACACGGCATCCACGCCGGCGAACCTGTCGGTAACCTCGCTCAGCGGGTACCGGGTTTCCCACAGGTCGCCGGTCTGCGCGGCGGGGGTCTTCAGCTTCACGTCGATCAGCCCGTCGAAGGCATCCGGGTACGAGTACGCGATCACCCGGGTGGTCGCCGACGGATGCTGGCGCACCGGCCCGTAGACGATGGCGGCGGTTTCGCCCGGATGCGCGGCCCGCTCGCGGGTGATGAGATCGGCGACCTCGCTCCATGACGAGTTCTGTTTGGCTTCCGGCTGCCGCTGGGCGATGAACTGCGGGGCGGCAAGGCCGACGAGCGCGACCAGCACCGCGACGATCAGCCAACGGCGTCGGAGCGCTTCCAATCCGACACCGATCAGGATCGCAACGGCGGGAGCGCAGAAGGTGAGATACCGGGGCGAATAGAGCGGCGCCACCAACGCGGATACACCGATCACCCCGAGTGTCGGCACCACGAGCCACGGCAGTGTTATCGCGAGCAGGGAGGGGTTCCGGCTGCCGGGGCCGGCCGCGGCGGACCGGCTGCCGCGCCGTTGCCGGGCGGCGAGCACCAGCGTCACCAGGCCGACGGCCACCAACGCCCAGGCCGCGAGGGCGAACGGACGGTTGAGGTAGAACCACTGGGTGAGGAACACGCCGCGCCAGCTGCCCCAGCTGATCGGGGCGATCCAGCTCACCTGGCCGGACTGCCGCACCACGCTGAGTGCGAACGGCATCAGCAGCACGGCCGCCGCTCCGGCGCCCAAAGCCCAGCCCAGCATCGACGCCCGGACGGCCCGTTCTCGCCGGCCTGCCCACAGCGTCCACAGCGCGGTCAGCCCGTGAGCGGCCACCAGGAAGGCGAGGTAGATGAACGTCACCGTGCCGACGACGGCGGTGACACCGTAGAGCGTCCACCAGAGCACGCGAACGCGCCGGCGCGCCGGACCGCGACGCCACGCGGCGAGGAACACGAGGGTGAGCGCAACGGCGAGGGCGGCGGTCAACGCGTAGGAGCGCCCCTCCGCGCCCATCCAGGTGACCCGGGGCAGCAGGCAGAACACGATTCCCGCGAGAAGGGCGGCGCGGCGGGATGCCCGGGACCGCACCAGCAACAGCAGCAGGGCGGCCGCGACGCCAACGCAGACGGCGCTTGGCAGACGCAGGGTGAAGGGCGTATAGCCCACCAGGTCCAGCCAGAGGTGCATTCCGGCGTAGTAGAGGCCGTGGACCGCGTCGATGGTGTGGAGCATGCGGGCCAGCTCCGGCCAGCTGCGCATCGTGGCGGAGACCGTGGCGGCCTCGTCGAACCAAATCGACGGCTGCCAGGACCAGGCCAGGGAGAGCAGCGTCCCGAACAGGCCGACCAGAAGCGCGTCGCGGTATCCCCGCCGCACGGGGATGCGGCCAGAGGCCGGGGCGGCCGGTCGCATCGCGGTGGCGCTGGCGGAGGTCATGGTCGATCGGTCTCGCATTCGTTCCCAGTCAAGTCGGCGTGCGGCCACCGTGACCCCTCACCCGAGGGTAGGCGACCTTTCCGGAGAATCTACCCGGAGCTGGCCGTCACCACGACAAAAACGGCCGAGCGTGGCTCGGCCGTTTTTGGGTGCTGCGTGGTGTTACTTGGTGTTGACGGTGATCGTCGCGATGCCCACGAGGAGCTGGTCGGCGATGGCGTCGGTCTTGAAGGTGGCGTTGAGCAGCTCGGCGGCCTCAGCGGAGATGTGCACGGTGGTGCCGGTCAGGATGCCGTTGTCGCCGTCCATCTGGAGCGGCTTGAGGGTTCCACCGTAGAGGTCGAAGAGCTTGACCTGCGTGGCGGCGGACTCGCCGTTCGCGGTGACGTCGCCGAAGAGCTCGGAGGTGCCGGGGTCGATGGTGAAGTTGGTCAGCTCGACAACGGTCTCGCCGGCGGTGAGGGAGAAGCCGGATCCTTCGTGCTCGATGTTGCCCTGGACGTAGGGACGGTAGTCCTCGGCCGGGTCGTAGTAGTCGACGTTGCCGCCGGTGATCGGGAAGTGCAGGCTGCCCTCTTCGAGGGTGGCGGTGCCGACGGTGCCGGGGGTGAGGCCCAGGCTGGTCAGGGCCGCGGCGAAGTCGGCGTCCAGGAGCACGGCGGTGTCGACGCCGGTGAGGCTGGGGATCGAGGCGACCGGGGTGGGGGTGGCCTCGGCGGAGGAGGAGCTGGATGAGCCGGACGACGACGTCGAGGTCTCGGCTGCGGGGGTGGAGCAGGCGGCGAGCCCGGCGACGAGCAGGCCGGCAGTGGTCAGTCCGAGTGCGGTCTTGGTGAAGCTGCGCATGATGTGTTCCTTCGCTGTGATGGAGTGTTGCTTGGTCTGCACATGGTTCGGCCCCACCTCGAAAAAGGTTTGGTCCCTCGCACAAGAAGTTCCGCACCGTCGCCCATCGATCTCGTCGACGCGGTGCTGAGCGCGCCGAAGTGACCCGCAGACGCACGGCTGCGTCGCGCGCGCGCGAAGCAGCGAAGCGGCCGCCTAGAAGTGGCGGAACCGGTCGGGCGCGAGGTCCCAGGGGTCTTTGCCGAGCAACTCCCCGACCGCGCGGAAGACGCAGCTCTCGATGACCATGCGCTGGTGGAACTCATCATTGCGGTGCAACCGGCTGAGACGCTGAATAGGCAACCGGTAGAACGTGATCCGACGCTCGCGGTTGTCCACCGAGTACCGCTCCACGCCGACATCCGGAACGACCGATGCCGGTCCGGGAGCCACCTCGAAGATGACGTCGGACAGTTCGGTGGGCCACACCATACGCAGGTAGTCCACCGTGGAGGCGATTGTCATGTCGAACGTGTCGATCCTCGTGCGCAGGGGAGGCAGGAACGGGCCGGTGGCCGAGCTCCGAAATCCGCGACCGTGCCGGTCCCGTCCCCGGCCCCGCAGGATCGGGGTCTGCACGGTGGTGCGGCGTGAACGAAACATGCCCACAGTCTACTTCCGAGCCTTCGGAGGTATCCTGAATCACCATGTCAGCCAGAGCCTGTTCCCGAATCTCCTGCAGCGAGGATGCCGTTGCCACGCTGACCTTCTCCTATGTCGACTCGATGGCGGTGCTCGGCCCGCTCGCCGACACCCACGAACCGCACACCTATGACCTCTGCGATCGGCACGCGCGACTCACCTCCCCACCACAGGGCTGGCAACTCATTCGGCACCGGATCGTGTCGATCGAGGATGCCGGCCAGGACGCGTCGAACCGGCCCTCCTAGGCGCGACACGCCCGGGCGCCGAAGGTGATTTGCAGCCCCCTCGGAATCCCCGTAATGTCATCTCTCGTCACCCCACAGGTTCGGAAAAGCCGCAGAGCTTCCGGCCTCAAGCGGGACCATCTCCCAGTCAAAACACACCACGTCATCACCGATGTGGGCGTTGGTTTTGACCGGGAATCAGCTCTTCGCTCCACATCCTTCGAACGGTCGAACGGAGTGTTTTTCGGCATTAGTCTGCCGAAAACTCACCGCTCAGTTGATTTGACACGGACTCGAGCGGCGGCTAAGTTAGACAAGTTGCCCCGGAGCGAAAGCCAGTCACAATGGCCTGAAGTCGGGTGCGTCCGATCCTTGAGAACTCAACAGCGTGCACAATGTCAAATGCCAAAAACCTCGTGGTTTGGATCCGTTTCTAGCGGTGAAGG
>NZ_JAODBG010000014.1 GCF_025463825.1 Cryobacterium sp. | reverse complement strand
GGATGCGCACGGGGGCGCAGAATATGCACGCGTGTGCCTTCAATCGGCGCTGCGATCACGGCGTCCTCCATGGAGGCCTCCACGAGGGGCCCTAGTTGTCCAGCCTCAGAGTCTGCATCATTTCCGGCGTCCAGCGTAGCCACACGATAGGGGGGTTAACCGGGCTGTTTGCCCCCCTTTGGGGCGCTCCAGTGGGGCGGATGCCCGCCCGTCCGTGGGGCACGGGACGGGCGATTGGACGTCGTTCGCCCGGTCCGTGGGGCACGGGACGGGCGATTGGACTTCGTTCGCCCGTTCTCCGCACATCATCGTGCCCGTTACATGAAAATGCGCCCGACCGATGGTCGAGCGCATTCCCTTTGGCGGAGAATGGGGGATTCGAACCCCCGAGGGCTTTCACCCAACACGCTTTCCAAGCGTGCGCCATAGGCCACTAGGCGAATTCTCCTGAGCCGGTCGATTCAGCAAAGACAACGACCAGGGAAAATCTTACCTGCTTCCGGGACCCCTGCGTGACACAACCAGAATGCGCCGGGTTTGGGCCCCGGCCCCGAACGCCCTAAACTGGCATCGGCTCCTCGCGTGGCGCCATCTCAGCCAACTCCCCCAGGACGGAAACGTAGCAAGGGTAACTGGGCTCTGGCGGGTGCGCGAGGAGTTTTACTTTGCCCGGGCGCCCGCACCCGAAACAGTGAATCCGTAAGACTAGCCCCCCACTGTTCACTTTGGCGGGACCAACGTCCCCCGCGCATCCGATATGGCGCTCCTAGACTTGTACGGCGCTATTGGCGCCCACAGAGCACCTGGAGACCGCGATGGAACTTACCGCTGACACCACCACCTCGTCTTTCACCTGGCCCAGCCGTTTGCCGCACACGTTGAGCGCCGACGCTCTCGCCAGTGTCGACTCCTGGTGGCGCGCCGCGAACTACCTCTCCGTGGGGCAGATTTACCTGCTCGACAACCCGCTGCTGCGCGAGCCGCTCAGGAAAGAGCACATCAAACCGCGCCTGCTCGGCCACTGGGGCACCACCCCCGGCCTCAACTTCCTCTACGCGCACCTGAACCGGGTCATCCGCGAACGCGAGATCAGCACCCTGTACATCACCGGCCCCGGCCACGGCGGGCCCGGCATGGTCGCCAACGCCTACCTCGACGGCACCTACTCGGAGATCTACTCCGGCATCGACCAGTCCGAAGAGGGCATCAAGGGACTGTTCCGCCAGTTCTCCTTCCCCGGCGGCATCCCCAGCCATGCCTCGCCGGAGACCCCCGGATCCATCCACGAAGGCGGCGAACTCGGTTACGCGCTCAGCCACGCCTACGGCGCCGCGTTCGACAACCCCGACCTGCTCGTGGCCGCCGTCGTGGGCGACGGTGAGGCCGAGACCGGCCCGCTGGCCACCAGCTGGCACTCCAACAAGTTCGTCGACCCGTTGCAGGATGGCGTGGTGCTGCCGATCCTGCACCTCAACGGGTACAAGATCGCCAACCCCACCGTCCTCGCCCGCATCCCCGAGCACGAACTGATCGACCTGATGCGCGGCTACGGCCACAACCCGCACATCGTCAGCGGCGGATTCGACGGCGAAGACCCCCTCGCGGTGCACCAGCGGCTGGCGCAGACCATGGACGAGGTGCTCAACGAGATCGCCGCGATCAAGCGGGCCGCCCTCGCCGGTGACACGAACCGGCCGCGCTGGCCGATGATCATCCTGAAGACCCCCAAGGGCTGGACCTGCCCGCCCGTCATCGACGGTGTGCAGGTGGAAGACTCCTGGCGCTCGCACCAGGTGCCGCTGGTCAACGCCCGCGACACCCAGTCGCACACCGACGTTCTCGAATCCTGGCTGCGCTCGTACAAGCCGGAGGAACTCTTCGACGAGGCCGGCGCCCCCGTGGCCCGCATCAGCGCCCTCGCCCCGCACGGCAACCTGCGCATGAGTGCCAACCCGGTCGCCAACGGCGGGCTGCTCCGCCGGGACCTCAGGTTGCCGAACTTCCGCGAATACGCGGTGGATGTGCCCAGCCCCGGCGCCACCATCGACGAGGCCACCAAGGTCCTCGGCATCTGGATGGCCGACGTGATCCGCGACAACCCCGACAACTTCCGCATCTTCGGACCGGACGAGACCGCGTCCAACCGGCTCGCCCCGTCCGTATTCGCCGCCACCGACAAGCAGTGGAACGGCGAGTACCTCCCCGGCGACACCAACCTGGCCCGCGCCGGCCGGGTGATGGAGATGCTCAGCGAGCACCAGTGCCAGGGCTGGCTCGAGGGCTACCTGCTCACGGGCCGCCACGGCGTCTTCAACTGCTACGAGGCGTTCATCCACATCATCGACTCGATGTTCAACCAGCACGCCAAATGGCTCAAGGTCACCCGGGAGATCCCGTGGCGCCGCTCCATCTCCAGCCTGAACTACCTGCTCTCCTCGCACGTCTGGCGCCAGGACCACAACGGATTCAGCCACCAGGACCCTGGCTTCATCGACCACGTCGTGAACAAGAGCGCCGACGTCGTGCGGGTGTACCTGCCGTTCGACGCGAACACCCTGCTGTCGATCTACGACCACTGCCTGCGCAGCGTCGACTACGTCAACGTCGTCGTCGCCGGCAAGCAGCCGTCGCCGAACTGGCTCACCATGGACCAGGCCGTCGCGCACTGCGAGCGGGGCCTGGGCATCTTCGAGTGGGCCGGCACCGAGCTGCCCGGCACCGAACCGGATGTGGTGCTGGCCGCGGCCGGTGAGGTGCCCACCCTCGAGGTGCTCGCCGCCGCCAAAATCCTGCGCGAGGCCATGCCCGACCTCAGTGTGCGGGTCGTGAACGTCGTCGACCTGATGCGCCTGCAGAGCGAGGACGACCATCCGCACGGCCTGAGCGACCGCGAGTTCGATGCCTACTTCACTGCGGACAAGCCCATCGTGTTCGCCTACCACGGATACCCGTGGCTGATTCACCGTCTGACCTACAAGCGCCATGGCCATGGCAACCTGCACGCCCGCGGGTATAAGGAGAACGGAACGACGACGACGCCGTTCGACATGGTCATGCTCAACGACCTCGACCGGTACCACCTGGTGATGGATGTCATCGACCGGGTACCCGGACTCGGAGCCCGTGCCGGACTGCTTCGCCAGCAGATGCAGGATGCCCGCCTGCGTGCCCGGCAGTACACCCGCGATCATGGGGAAGACATCCCCGAAGTGACCGACTGGGTATGGGCTGGGAACGATGCCGCGGCAACCGCCGCACGCACACTGGACACCACCGGCGGGGATAACGTATAACCGTGGCTCGAAGCATTTACATCACCTCCGCCGAGGGAAATACCGGCAAATCCACTATCGCACTCGGCGTCCTCGACACCCTGTTGCACTCCATCGAGCGGGTGGGCGTCTTCCGCCCGATCGCCCGCTCCAAGCACAAGCCCGACTACGTGCTCGAACTGCTGCTGAACCACCTGCAGGCCGGTCGCCCCGCGGGCACCAACCCGGCCACCCAGCCGGCGCTGACCTACGACGAGTGCGTCGGCGTCACCTACGACGACGTGCACGCCGACCCGGATGCCGCCCTCGGCCGCATCGTGGCCCGCTACAAGGCCGTCGAGGCCCAGTGCGACGCCGTCGTGGTCATCGGCAGCGACTTCACCGACGTCGGCAGCCCCACCGAACTGGCGTACAACGCCCGAATCGCCGCGAACCTCGGTGTTCCGGTGCTGCTCGTGCTCGCCGGCCGGGTCGCCTACGGCCAGGGCGAAGGCCTCGGCCAGAGCGACCAGCTCGGCCAGAGCGAACCGCGCTCCAGCGACGACATCCGCCAGCTCACCGACGTGGCGCTGGCCGAGCTGCAGTCCGAGCACGTGTCGCTGCTCGGCGTCGTGGTCAACCGCGCCGACCCCGCCAACCTCAACGGCATCATCGCCGCGGTGCGCGAGGGCGTCGACAACCTCGCCGAGATCACGGATGCCACGCATCCGGCCGTCGTGCCCGTCTGGTCCATCCCCGAGGACGCGTTCCTCGTGGCCCCGAGCATGAAGACCATCCTCGAAGCCACCTCCGGCACCCTGGTGCAGGGCGACCCCGAGCTGCTCTCCCGCGAGGCGCTCAGCGTGGTCGTCGCCGCCATGTCGATGGTCAACGTGCTGCCGCACCTCACCGAAGGCGCCGTCGTCGTCATCCCCAGCGACCGGCCGGAGGTGCTGCTCGCGGCCCTGATGGCCAACTCCTCCGCCACCTTCCCGTCGCTGGCCGGCGTGGTGCTGGTCGGCGGCTTCGAGCTGCCCGAGTCGATCGCACAGCTCATGAAGGGCCTGGCCCCGTCGGTGCCGATCATCCGCACCGACCTGGCCTCCTACGAGGCGGCGCTGCGGATCACCCACACCCGCGGTCGCCTCGCCGCCGACTCGCAGCGGAAGCACGACACCGCGCTGGCGCTGTTCGAACAGCACGTCGACGGTGCCGCCCTGCTCGACCGGCTCAAGGTGAGCCGCGCCGACGTGGTCACCCCGCTGATGTTCGAGTACACCCTGCTCGAACGGGCCCGCCAGCACCGGATGCGCATCGTGCTGCCCGAGGGCGACGACGACCGCGTGCTGCGCGCCGCCGCCACCCTGCTGGCCCGCGACGTGGCCGACCTGACCATCCTCGGCGAGGAGTTCGAGGTGCGCTCGCGCGCCATCGGCCTGGGCCTGGACATCGCCAAGGCCGAGGTCGTCAGCCCGTTCGACGACGTGCTGCGGATGCGGTTCGCCGAGGAGTACGCCCGCCTCCGCGCCCACAAGGGCGTCACCATCGACCAGGCCCGCGACGTCGTCACCGACGTCTCGTACTTCGGCACGATGATGGTGCAGCTCGGCCTGGCCGACGGCATGGTCTCCGGCGCCTCGCACACCACGGCGCACACCATCCGCCCCAGTTTCGAGATCATCAAGACCCGCCCCGGCGTGTCAGTGGTCTCCAGCGTGTTCCTGATGGCCCTGGCCGACCGGGTGCTCGTCTACGGCGACTGCGCGGTCAACCCCGACCCCACCGCCGCCCAGCTGGCCGACATCGCCATCTCGGCGTCGGAGACGGCCGTCGAGTTCGGTATCGAGCCGCGCATCGCGATGCTGTCGTACTCCACCGGCGCGTCCGGTAACGGTGCGGATGTCGAAAAGGTGCGGGAGGCCACCGCTATCGTTCGCGAACGCCGCCCCGACCTCGCCGTCGAAGGCCCGATCCAGTACGACGCCGCCGCGGACGCCGCAGTGGCCGCCGCGAAGATGCCGGAGTCGGCCGTCGCCGGCAAGGCCAACGTGTTCATCTTCCCCGACCTCAACACCGGGAACAACACTTACAAGGCGGTGCAGCGCAGCGCTGGCGCCGTGGCGATCGGCCCCGTCCTGCAGGGCCTGCGCAAACCGATCAACGATCTTTCCAGAGGGGCCCTCGTGCAGGACATCGTGAACACCGTGGCGATCACCGCCATTCAGGCCGCATCGCTCGCAGCGGTGGTGGCAGCCGTATGACCGCCATCCTCGTCATCAACTCAGGTTCGTCCTCGTTCAAGTACCAGCTGATCGACGTCGACTCCGAAACCGAGCTGGCCGGCGGACTCGTCGAGCGCATCGGTGAGCAATTGGGTCGCGCCCGCCACACCAACGTCGCCGCCGGTGCCGACCGCCAGGACAAGAACCTGACGATCCCTGACCACACCGCCGGATTCGCCGCGATGATCGCCGCCTTCGAGGCGCACGGTCCGCACCTGGCCGACGTGGACCTCGTCGCTGTCGGTCACCGGGTCGTGCAGGGCGGGGCGATCTTCACCGGCCCCACCGTCATCGACGAGACCGTTCTCGCCCAGATCAGCGACCTGTCCGAACTGGCCCCGCTGCACAACCCGGCACACGTGCAGGGCATCGCCGCCGCCCAGGCCAACTTCCCCGACGTGCCGCACGTCGCGGTGTTCGACACCTCGTTTCACCTCACGATGGCACCGCCTGCGTACACCTACGCGATCGACTCGGCCCTGGCCGCGAAGTATGCCATTCGCCGGTACGGCTTCCACGGCAGCTCGCACAAGTACGTGTCGGAGGCCGCCGCTGAGTTCCTCGACCGCCCGCTCGAGGAGCTGAAGACCATCGTGCTGCACCTCGGCAACGGTGCGTCGGTCTGCGCCGTCGACGGCGGCAAGTCCATTGACACCTCGATGGGCATGACCCCGTTGCAGGGCCTCGTGATGGGCACCCGCTCCGGAGACATCGACCCCGCCGTGCTGTTCCACCTGAACCGCAAGGCCGGGTACACGATCGACCAGCTCGACGAGCTGCTCAACAAGAAGAGCGGCATGCTGGGCATGACAGGCACCGGCGACATGCGTGACGTCGAGGTGGCCGCCCTGGCCGGCGATGCGATCGCCCAGGCCGCGCTCGACGTGTACTACCACCGCATCAGGGGCTACGTGGGCAATTACATCGCCCAGCTCGGCGGCCTCGACGTGATCGTGTTCACCGCGGGCGTCGGCGAAAACTCAGGCATCATCCGGGAGCGGGCACTGGAGGGCCTGGAGGGCCTCGGCATCGAGGTCCACCATGAGCGCAACTACCAGTTCTCCCGCGACGCGCGAGTCATCTCGACGGATGCGTCCCGCGTCACCGTCCTTGTGATCCCCACCAACGAGGAGCTCGAGATCGCCCGGGAGTCCCGCGCCGTCATCTGATCCTGAGCCGACCTGACGCGGCGTGGTGCGGTTACAAGGACCACGGCGGGAGATAAGGACCGGATGTGCTGGGGTGACCCGCTCGTGCTGGACACTGTTCCTGATCATTTTATTAGGCCGCTGCCGGGGTGGTTGTGGTGGTGTGTAGCGTGCTGGTGAACTCGGTGAGGGCTTGGGTTGGTGTTTTGTAGCCGAGGCTCTGATGCCGGCGCCGGGTGTTGTAGTGGCCGATGTATTTC
>NZ_JAODBG010000001.1 GCF_025463825.1 Cryobacterium sp. | reverse complement strand
GGCCTGCTCGGCGCCCGGGAACGGGTGGGCTCCGTCGCCGGCCGGCTCACGGCGGCCCGCGGCCCCGGCCCGGTGTTCCGGTTCACCGCTTGGCTGCCCACCGACCCCGCCGGCACGGCCGCGCCGGCAGCCGCTGCCGCCGGTCCCGGCTCGACCTCCCAACCGAATGGTGCCTCATGATCTCCGTGGTCCTCGCCGACGACCAGTCCCTGATCCGCACGGCGGTGGCCGAGCTGGTCTCGCACGAGGAGGGCTTCCGCGTCGCCGGTCAGGCCGGCAACGGCCGGGAAGCCGTGGAGCTGGTGCGGGCCACCCGCCCCGACATCGTGCTCATGGACATCCGGATGCCGGTCATGGACGGCATCCTCGCCACCGCGGCGATCTGCGCCGACCCCGACCTCGCCGCGACCCGGATCATCGTGCTCACCACCTTCGAGGAAGACGAGTACGTGCTGCAGGCCCTGCGTGCCGGGGCCAGCGGCTTCGTCGGCAAGGGCACCGAGGCGGCGGACCTGATGAACGCCATCCGCACCGTGCACGGCGGCGACGCGTTGCTCTCCCCGCGCGCCACCAAGGCCCTGATCGACCGGTACACGGCGCCCGTCGAGCCCGCCGCACTGGTGGTGCCCGCCGGGCTGGCCACGCTCACCGAACGCGAGCGGGAGATCCTGCTACTGGTGGGCCGCGGCCACGCCAACGGGGCGATCGCCGACGAGCTGGTGATCTCGCCGCACACAGCGAAGACCCACGTGAACCGGATGATGACCAAGCTGGGTGTGCACGACCGCGCCCAGCTGGTGATCATCGCCTACGAGTCGGGCCTGCTGGTGCCCGGCGGGCCGGCATGACCGCGCGTCGGGCCGCGACGTGCCCACCTGCGGACGAGGTGCCCTGCCCCACCGGGGCAACGCGTCCGGAACGGGGCAACTCGCGAATCAGCGGTAGTGCAGCTCGCCGCGGGAGACCTTCTCCACCACGTCCCGGATACGCGCGGCGCGCGGCGCGGGCGTCTTGATGTTGGTCAGCCGGAAATAGATCAGGAATCGCGCCCCGCGGGTCAGCGACGCGAGGTACGCGGCGGCGGCCGCGTTGGCGTCCAGTGCGGCCTGCAGGTCGGGCGGCGGCTCGGCGTCCCGCATCCGGTACGCGGCGTCCCAGCGGCCGTCGGCCTTGGCGCGGTCGACCTCGGCCATGCCTGCCGGGCGCATCCGGCCCTCCTCGATCAGGCGGGCCACGTGTTCCTGATTGATCTTCGACCACGGGCTGTTCTTGCGCCGGGGCGAGAAGCCCTGGAGGGTGTAGTCCTCGTCGAGCCGATTGGCCTGCCCGTCGATCCAGCCGTAGCAGAGCGCCACGTTTCCGTGCGTTACAGCGCCGACCTGCTGACATCGGGCCGGTCCCGGCGTAGCATCGGCCGTGGCGGGGGCCGTTGTCGGCGTTGGCAAGGGCCTGTGCCCGGCCCCCGCGCAAGGGATGGTTCCAGATGACGAACATGACCATGCAGATGATGGAAATGCACATGAAGGACATGCCGATGCAGGGCATGGACATGTCCGTGATGCAGGACTGTATCGAGGCCGCGTCCGCCTGCGAGCAGGCCTGCACGATGTGTGCCGACTCGATGATGGGCGACGACATGGCGATGGCGCGGAGCATGTGCGCCAACACGGCCGACATGGCGAACACCATGATGCGCGCCATGCTGCGCCCGGGCGGAATGCACATGGACAGCATGATGGCCATGCACATGGCCAGCATGACCACGGCCGCCGCCTGTGCCGAGGAGTGTATGAAGCACGCCGGCACGAGCGAGGACGCGCGGATGTGCGCCGAGGCCTGTCGGCAGTGCTCGATGGCTTGCCAGAAGATGATGGACGCGATGAAGGGGATGATGCCGACGAGTTGAGTCGTCGCTGTTCCACCGATTACCGCCGGCGGTCACCCGCCGGACGATGAATTGCAGCCGGTTGAAATGAATTGCAGCCGGTTGAAATGCAGCCGGGCCTAGAGCCGGATGACGCTGATACGGTCGCGGCCGCTCGCGAGCACGTTGTAGAGGGCGTGCACCGCCGCCGGCTGGCCTGCCTCGAGCGTCCCGGTGAGATCGTCGTGGTTCCAGACCCACACCGTCCCGGCACCGTCGGCCGGGTCGAGCAGGCTGGGCGCGTCCGGCCCGGCGAGCAGCCGGATGCCGACCCAGCCGTCGGCGGACACGCTTGCGACGATGCCGTCCACCCACTTGCCCGGGGTGGCGGCGGCCACTCGCGCCTGGATGGGCTGGAGGGCGTGCCCGGCGCCCCGGTTGGCGCACACGGCGCTACCGGTGTGGTTGCACTGCTGGGTGTGCAGCGGTTGCGTGATCATGTGGACCTCCTTCGCGAGCGGACGCGGCTATTGCACCGAGTGTAGGTTCGCGATTTTCCGCTGTCACGGGTCGCCGTCACACAACGCAACATGCGCCGCCGGGGCGGCGTGGGGAACCAGCCGGGGCACGAGCCGCACCAGGATCACCATCCCGATCAGCTCCACCAGCGTCTGGGTCACCACCGCCAGCGGCGCCAGGGCCAGGGCGGGCGGCAGCGCGAGGGCCAACGGCAGCACCACCAGGGAATTGCGGGTCGCGCCGCTGAAGACGAGGGCGCGGCCAGCCGGAGCCTCTTGACGGGTCAACCGGGCGGCGAGCACGCCCAGCCCGACCATCACGACCGGGAACACCACGTAAATCGGAAGCACGGCAAGCAGGGCCGCGGCCCGGGCGCCGACGGCCGCGATCTGCGAGCCGACCACGACGGCGAGGGTGACCATCATCAGCGGTACCATCAGCGCCTGCATGGCGGCGGTGATCGCAACGGCCACCCGACCTGACCGTGGTCCCCGGGTGTTCCGGCCGCCGGATGCCCGCCGGGCCAGGCCCTGCACGAGTCCGGCAGCGGCCAGGGGCAGCACGATGAGCAACAGGAAGGCCTCAAGGAACGGGGTCACCTCGATCAGACCCGTCGTGTCGGAGCCGGCGAAGAGCAGCAGGTAGAGCGGCAACAGCACGATCTGCAGCAGCATCAGCAGCGGGGTGGCGGCCAGCAGTTTGTCGCGGGCTCCGCCGGCCAGCCCGGTGAACACGATCACGTAGTCCACGCACGGGGTGAGCAGTACGAGCAGCACGCCGAGCAGCAGCGCCCGGTCGCCGGCCACGAATCGGCTGAGGCCGAAGGCCACCACCGGTGCGACGAGGAAATTGACCGCCAGCACCGCGCCGAGAAACCGGAGGTCGCGGAAGGAACGGCCGACATCGACGAGGGGCACGCCCAAAAAGGTCGCGAACAGCAGCAGACCGAGTACCGGGGTGATGGCACCGGCGAGCGCGGGCGCCACGGGCACGGCCAGCCAGCCGACCAGGGCGCCGAGGGCGATCGCGGCCAGGTAGAGCACCACCTGCCGGCGCTCCATCCAGCGCACGAATCCCGTCACGCTCCCACCCCAGGGGCGCTCGGTCAGCTGCCGAAGGAGCGAGGGGCCAGCTGATGCTGGAGGACCAGGGCTGCGGCGCCGACGGCGGCCGCATCCGTCGCATGGCTGGACAGCCGCACCTCGATGCCGTGCCGGGCCTTGGCGAAGAACCCCTCGCTCAGGCGCTTCTGCAGGATCTCGACATACATCGACCCGGCGATGGCCACCGACGGCCCGGCCAGCACCACACAGTCGAGGTCGAACAGGTTCGCGGCGATCAGCACCGCCTCGGCCAGGTCCTGTGCGGAATGGGTGATCGCCGTTACCGCCACCGGGTCGCCGAGCAGCGCGGCCGTGGAAATCAGGGTGAAGTCGGCGATGGGGTCGGCGCCGCCAAGGACCAGGGACGATTCGGCACCCGAATCGAGCGCGCGCTGCACGGCGGCGGCGACCCCGGCGGGCCCGGCCACGCGTTCGAGGGTGTCAGGCGCGGCACCGCTTCGCGGCGCCACCATCCACATCTGGCCGAGTTCGCCGACGTTGGAACTCGCCCCACGGAAGACCGTGCCGCCGAGGAGGATCCCGGCACCGATGCCCGCGCCCATGTACACGGCGCAGACCGTCGACGCATCCGGCACGTCGCCACCCCAGAATTCCCCCACAGCGGATGCCGTGCCGTCGTTGTCAAGCAGCACCGGCCGGCCGGTGGCCTCGGCGAGGGCATCGCGCAGCGGGTATTCCGACCACTGGCTCAGGGTGGGCGGGGTCAGCAGCACCCCGCGGTCGATGTCCATCGAACCGGGCGCCGCCAGCCCGACGCCGATGACGGCCTGGCCGTCGATGCCGAGGTCTTCGATCAGCTGATTGGCGCTCGTGGCCATCCGGGCGACCACGTCGGCGGGCGGGGAGTCCTCGGCGCCCCTGGTGCGCAGCCGGCCGACGATGGCGCCGCCGAGGTTGGTGACCACGTAGGTGAGGGAGTCTGCGCCGAGCTGGATGCCGACCGCGAACCGGGCGGTGGGGTTGATGTCCAGCAGCACCCGCGGCTTGCCGCCGGTGGACAGGTCGCGACCCACCTCGATGACGAGGCCGTCGGTGAGCAGGTGCCGCATGACGTTGGTCATCGTCGCCGGTGTGAGCCCGGTGAGGGTGGCCAGCTCCACTCGGCTGATCGGACCGGCCGACCGCACGAAGTCGAGGACCAGGGCGCGGCTCGTGGTGAGCGTCAGGTTGGCTCCAGCGCGCGTCATATCCAGCCTCCTCGTTCCTCCCATTCTAGAGTTGAACCCACTTAGTAAAGAGAGCGAAAGAAGTGGATCGAGGATCTCATGGTCATCCGGGAAGACGTCCCGGTGCGGCACAATGACACTGTGCCCGCCCTCTTCGATCCACCCCGGCAGTCCGGGCCCGTCGTCATCGGCACGGTTCTGCGCAGCTCCCCGCGGTTTCGCGGCGTGGAGCCGTTCTACGCCGAGTTCATCGCGGGGCTCGAAGACACCCTGCGAGTGACCAACGGGTCGGTCCTCGTGCACATAGCGGACAGCCTCGACGATGAGATCGCCAGCTATCGACGGTGGGCCGCCTCCGGGCACGTGTCTGCGATCGTGGTGCACGACCTCACCGAGAACGACGCGCGCACGAGCATCCTGCACGACCTCGGCCTGCCGGCCCTCGTGCTCGGTGACCCCCTGCACACCAGCAAGACCGGCGTGGCAACACTGGAGGTGGACAACTTCGAGGCGGTGACCCTGGCCGTGCACTACGCCGTCGAGCTGGGCCACCACCGCATCGGCCGGGTCGCCGGACCGGCCCAACTCGTGCACACAGGTGTGCGCTCGAGCTCGTTCGCCCAGGCCATCACGGCCAACGGCGCGACCGCGCAGACCGTCACCGGCGACTACTCCGAGCAGAGCGGCTTCGACGGCACCCGCGAGCTGCTGAGCGGCCCGGAGCGGCCCACCATGATCCTGTTCGACAACGACCTCATGGCCCTGGGCGGCCTCGCCTACGCCCGCCAGGCGGGCCTCGCGGTGCCCGCGGAGCTGTCCCTGCTCGCCTGGGACGATTCGAGCCTGTGCCGCCTCTCGACCCCGCCCCTGTCGGTCATGCGCCGGGACGTGCACTGGCTCGGCGCTGCAGCGGCGGAAATGGTGCGGGAGCTCCTGGCCGGCCGCGCGCCCGGCACCATCCCCGCGCCCGCGCCGCAGGTCGTCGCGCGCGGCACCACGGCGCCCCCGCCGGCCGGCTGAGGCATCCCGACCCCTTCTTGCCCCCTTGGCCGGCACGGCTCCCGCACGTATCCTTCGAGGATGACTGACTTCAACACGGGCGACCGGGTGAGCTGGGCGACATCCCAGGGCCGAACGCAGGGCGAGGTAATCGGGAAGAAGACCAGCGACTTCGAGTTCGCGGGCCAGACCTTCCGCGCCTCGGCGGAGGACCCGGCTTTCATCGTGAAATCAGAGAAGTCGGCAGCCGAGGCCGCACACAAGGCGGGCGCGCTGCGCAAGTTGAAGCCCCGCAAGTCCCAGGCCAGCACGGACGGTTGAGCGCGACTACTCTTCCCGGATCACCCGGACCTCGTAGCGCGCGCCGGTGAGCAGGTCGACGCCGGTGGCCTCGGCCCAGCCCGGGGTGACCGCGTGGTTGAGCAGGAACAGGTAGGAGCCGGCCGGCGAAACCCGCCGCACCACCTCGACCCCGGCCGACGCGACGGCGGCCGGGGTGACCGCAGCTTCGCTCAGCACCTGGTCGACGAACGCGCCCAGGCCGGCCGGGTCCAGGTCGGTGGAGAGATACCAGGCCGCACCGCCGGTTTCGTGCGGCCATTGCTCCGGGCTGTAGTCGCCTCCAAAGGAGAGGGCCGGGGTGGGCCACGGGGCGGGTGATGGTCGGGCTTCGGTGGGCATGGTCTTCTCCTGAGCAGCGTCGGTCAGAGCGGGGTGCAAGCGGGCCGGAGCATCCGGGCCACCCTTGCCAGTTATTTTGGTAACTTGATAAAGTCAGTGGCGTTTCCGAAGGCCATGACCCCGCAGAGAAAGTGATGGCTTCCCCGATGACCGTAGACAATCCGGACTATCGCGACAGCGGTTTACGATTCCCCGACGAGTTCGTCCTCGGCTCGGCCACCGCCGCGTACCAGATCGAGGGCGCCGTCGATGAGGACGGCCGCGGGGCGTCGATCTGGGACACCTTCTCGCACACCCCCGGGGCGGTGCAGAACGGGGACACGGGCGACGTGGCCGACGACCACTACCACCGACTCGAATCCGACCTGGACCTCATCGCGTCACTGGGCCTGGACGCCTACCGGTTCTCGATCGCCTGGCCGCGCATCCAGCCGACGGGGCGCGGCCCGGCGAACCCGGCCGGCCTGGCCTTCTACAAGCGACTGGTGGACGGGCTCCTCCAGCGCGGCGTGACCCCGGTCGCCACGCTGTACCACTGGGACCTGCCGCAGGCCCTCGAGGACGAGGGCGGCTGGCGCAACCGCCAGACCGCGTACGCCTTCGCTGACTACGCCCGGATCGTGGGCGGAGCCCTCGGCGACCGGGTCGCGGTCTGGACCACCCTCAACGAACCGTGGTGCTCGGCCTTCCTCGGGCACGGCTCCGGTGAGCACGCTCCCGGCTGGCAGGACAACGCCGAAGCACTCACCGCCGCCCACCACCTCAACCTCGCCCATGGGCTCGGGGTGAGCGCGCTGCGCGAGGTGATCAGCGCCACCGCCCAGATCTCGGTCACCCACAACCTGCACGTGATCCGCGGCGACGCCGAGTCGGTGCGGCGCATCGAAGCGGTGGGCAACCGGATCTTCACCGGCCCCATGCTGCACGGCGCGTACCCCGCTGACCTGCTCGCGGACACCCTGCCCCTCACCGACTGGTCATTCGTCAAGCCCGGTGACCTGGAGCTCATCCACCAGCCGATCGACGTGCTGGGCATCAACTACTACAACACCACTCTGGTCGGGCCGGCGGCCGGGGCGGCCTCACGGGCATCCGCGTTTCCCGGCACCGACGACATTCCCCGGCTGGACCAGCCGGGCCCGTTCACCGAGATGGACTGGAACATCGAGCCGTCCGGCCTGCTTCAGCTCCTCGCCGCGACGCACGCGGAGTTCCCGGACCTGCCGCTGATGATCACCGAAAGCGGCGCGGCGTTCGACGACGTCGCCACCGTGGACGACCACGGCGTGTCGCGCGTGCACGACGCGGACCGGGTGGATTACCTGCGCCGGCATTTCACCGCCGCGCATCGGGCTCTGCAGGCGGGCATCGACCTGCGGGGGTATTTCGTCTGGTCGCTAATGGACAACTTCGAGTGGGCCTACGGGTACTCGAAGCGGTTCGGCATCGTGCGGGTGGACTACGAGACGCAGGAGCGCACGCTCAAGGACAGTGCGCTCTGGTACCGGGAGCTGATCGCCGAGCGCCGCATCCCCTAGCTGCGCCGGTCGTCGCGTCCGTCGTCGGGTCAGTCGCCGGGGGTGGCGTTCCGGCGCAGGTGAACATCGGTGATGGTCACGTTGACCGCCTTGATGTTGAGCTCGGTGTGGTGCAGCAGCGACGTCGTGATGGCGTCGCGCAGGCGCTGCGCGGTCTGCGGCATCCGCTCACCCCAGAAGACGCTCGCCTCCACGTTCACCGTGACCTCGCTGCCCGGCACCGTCACATCACCCTGGAGGGTGCACGAGCCGATGAAGGTGCCGGCAACGCTGTCGCCCGCCGAGCGGATCAAGCCCCGGACGGCGCCTTCGGTGAGGCTGAGCGCGGCCTTCGGTGACGGGTGGGACACCGGGATCGAGCGCCCTGCGCGGGATTCCCGGTGAATGTTCGTGAGGATCCGCGTCACCCAGCTGTCGTCGCGGGCGGGTTCGGCCGTGACGTCTCCGGCGAGGATGTCCTGGGCCATCGTGCGGAATCGGGTGAGCGCGTCGTAGGCGATCCGGTTCTCCGGTGCGGTGTTGAGGAACTCTTCCGGCGGGTTCTCGCCACGGTCGAGGTAGTCACTAAGATGGGCGATGAGGTCGTAGTTCTGATCGTCAGGTGAAGGGATCATCGCCACTCCTCCATCTCTTGCATCAGTTTCTGCCTGGCCCGGGCCAACAGCCCGCGCACCGTCGATGGAGGCACGTCAAGCTCCTCGGCGATCTCGGCGTAGCTGTGCCCGCCGATCTCCCGCAGCGTCCAACATTCACGCTGTGCTTCGCTCAGAGTAGCGAGTGCACGTGTAAGCCGCTCCCTTTGCGACGCAGCTTCGGCTTGGTGGTGCGGTGATTCCGACTCCGGCGCAGGCACATCCCACTCGCCGAAGGGCTGATCCGTCCGGCGCGCCCGGATGCGGTCGATAGCCTTCCGGCTCGTGATGCGCATCAGCCAGGCCTTCGTCGCAGCCGGGTCCTGCAATTCGCCCAGCCGTTCCCAGGCCGTGATGAAGGTGTCCTGCACGACGTCGTCCGCGTCACTGTTGGAACCGAGGATGCGGGTGGCATACGCGCGCATCAGCGGCCCATGCCGCCGAACGATGACTTCGAAGGCGCGCACATCACCGTCGACGGCACGCGCCGCAAGAGTCGCATCTGCGGCGTCGTCGAGTGACGAACGCTCATCTGACACCATCACTGACACCGGAATCCTCTCTCTAAACCCATGCCCGCGCCCACCGAGGATCCTCTATTTCATGACGAACCTGCGGTGAAACGCGTCTGAACAGTATCGATGAGTTTCGGAGCAAGAAAAAATCACTCTGAAGCGAGATCCGTGCGACATAGTGACTATCTCACCATCCCGCCTTTTTTGTCACAGCACCGCCCCGCGCGGCCGACCAGCACAGGAGCAGCACTCATGACCGGCATCTCCCCCATCCCCACCAGCCCTCCTGCCGCCGGGCCGGACGACGCGCCGGCCCCGTCGACGGATGCTCGAGGCGCGACCGTGATCAATAATGCCGTCGTGGCCAAGATCGCCGGGCTCGCGGTGCGGAACGTTTCCGGCGTGCATGCCCTCGGCGGCGGTGCCGCACGCGCGCTGGGGGCCATCCGGGAAGCGATCAGCAGCGCCGATCACAGCCAGGGCGTCAGCGTGCAGGTGGGCGAGAGCCAGGTCAGCGTCGACCTGTCCATCGTCGCCGAGTATCCGATGCCGCTGCAACAGGTCGCCGACGACGCCCGCAGCGCCGTGATCCAAGCCATCGAGACGCTTGTCGGGCTGCAGGTCACCGAGGTGAACGTCACCATCAACGACGTGCACCTGCCCGACGAGAGTGCCGACACTGCCGAGGCACCGGTTCAGTGACTTCCGTGCCGAGCATCGAGACACCACGCGGTCGCACCGAAATCAGCTCCCGCGCGATGACTCGGCTCGTGTCCGCCGTAGCCGCCGAGGCTCTGGGCGTGCAGCCCAGCCAGGTGTCCGTCGACCTCGACGACGCCGACGGGGGCCTCGACCTCACGGTGCGCGCACCGCTGCGTGAACGGCCCGAGGCGCCTGCGGGTGGGGGCGAGGACGACCCCAGCGGCTCCCCGCAGACGCGGGAATACATCCGCCGCACCGTGAGCGAGCTCAGCGGCGGCCGGATCAACGAGGTCAGCATCCGGCGGACCCGACCACTCTTGCGGCTGCCCCGCCGGGGCGACTGACCCCGGCCCACACTCCGGCCCACCCCTCCACAGAAAAGGTACGTCATGAACGGCACCATCAGATCAGCAGAGTCGGCGGGTTTCGCCCCGGCGCGGCTGGCCGGTGCCGGTCGAGAAGTGCCTGGCCCGCTCGCCCGCTCGCCCCGTCAGCACCGGCCGCCCGGCACGTCGCAGGTGCCCCGCTCGATTGTGCCCATCGGGCTGGCCTCGGTGATCATCTCCGGATGCCTCTACGCCGGCACCGAGCTCGTCCTCGCGCTACTGGACCGACCGGCGCTGCTGGCCGCGCCCGCCGATGTGGTGCGCTACGTGAGCCAGGTCAATGAGATCGCCCCCGCGGTGCTGCTCGCCCTCGGCCTCGTGGTCGCCTCCGCCGGAGTGGCGCTCGTGGTGCTGACGGGTCGCACCGGACGGCGACCGAGAATAAGTCTCCAGCCGATCGCAGGGGCACACCGCGCCGGCGAGGCAGTCGCCGTCGAGCCCGGCACCCGTGAACCCGGCTCGGCCGGGCGGCGGCCGGCCCCGACCCTCCGGACCGTGGCGACGGCGCCGGATCGATTCACCGCCGCGAAGGCGATCGCCGACGCCCTGGCCTACGACAACCGCCAGGCGACCCGCGCACCCACCGTTGTGAGCACCACGACGGTTCCCCAACCACCCCCCAGAGAAAGAGAGAACACCATGAGTGGATCAGACAAGATCGAGAACGCCGCCCAGGACCTCGGCGGCAAGGCGAAGGAAGCCTTCGGCAAGGCAACCGACGATGACTCGAAGGTAGCCGAAGGCAAGGCCGATCAGGCCGGCGCCGATCTCAAGAAGGCCGGCGAGAACGTCAAGGACGCGTTCAAGAAGTAACCGGACCGCATCACCCGGCCGGTACCGTCGGATCCACGGCGGCACCGGTCGCGCAGACCGCGCCGGCGCGCATCGCCGCCGCCGCGTCGTCTGCCGTCCACGGCAGCGTGAGCGCCTGCGCCGCCGACGCGTCACCGCCTACGGGAGCCAGCGCCGCGGTCGCCACGAGGCGTCGGGCCAGATTGAGGGCGAATTCGGCGCCGGCGCTGGAATCGTTCACCATGACGGCCACCGTCAGCCCGCTCTCCGGGTCGGTGAGCGTCGCGGACAGGAAGCCCGGGACCTCCCCTGCCGAACCGCGCAGAGGCCCTACCTGCTCGGCGCCCAGGCCGTAGCCGCGCCAGTACGGCAGTCCCGCTTCCGGCACCGTGTCCCACTGTTCGTGGGCCGTTCCCGGTTCCAGCAAGACTCCAGCCGCGAGCGCCTGCGACCAGGTTTTGAGGTCGCCCAGAGTCGACACCGCGCCGCCGGCCACACCGGCGATGGACGGGGACAGCCGGGTGATATCGAGCATCCGGGTGCAATCCGCCCGGCCGGCCGGGTCGACGGCCGCGGTCCAACCGTGCGGATGCGCGCCGGGCAGACCCAGATCCCGGGAACCTGGGTACGCGGTGTCGGTCAGGCCGAGCGGGCCGAAGAGGTAGCGACCGTACAGTGTTGCCCAATCGTCGCCCGTCGCAGCCTGCAGGGCCATCCCGAGCAGGGTGATGCCCACGTCTGAGCGGTTGCACGTCCGGCCGGGTGGACCGGTCCTGGGGGTGCCGAGCGCGGCCGACACCAACTCGAGCGCCGGCCATGGTCGGGTGGGATTGCTCACGAACTGCGACTCGAGTTGCGGCTGGCCCAAGCCCGAGGTCTGCTGGCACAGCTGGCGCAGGGTGATGCCCTCGATCCCCGGTAGCCGGGTCAGATACTGCGACACCGGGTCGTCCAGGCCCACCCGGTCCTCGTCGACCAGCCGGAGCAGCACGGTGCACGTCATCGCCGTCGTCTGCGTCCCGATCCGGAAGCTCATCCCGGTCGTGAGCTGATCGCCGCCGGCGGCACGGCCGGTTGCCGGATCGACCTGGCTGCCGACAGTACCCGGGCTGGCCAGCCATTGCCCGGCCCCCGGCACCCAGACCCCGCGATTGCGCCGGATGCGCCGGCCAACGCCACACCGTCGGCCAAGGCCGCGTCCAGCGCGGCGACGGTGTCCGGCGCGAGGGATCCGACGGCCTGCTCCGGTCCGAACGGTTGGGGCACCTCAGCCTCGGCACAACCCATCAACGGGAACACCAGGATCACCAGCATCGACAGGCCAAGAACCGCCACCGGCCGCCGTTGCCCGACCACGACCCTCGTGCGTGATGCGCCGACGCGCACCCCACGGCCGCCGGACGGCCCCGCCTGTTCGCCACTCATGGCACCCCATGCCCATTCCGCGCCCCCGTACGCAGCCCCAAGGGATGCGCCGCACAGGCCTGTTGCTGGGGAGTGTACCCAGAGCGGGGGTGTCGCGCTGGCCGCCCCCGCCGCACCTCGATGGTGCGATACTGGGCGCGTGATCGGCTCGCGGACGGCAGGCCCCTTTCCGGGCCGGCTGGGGCGGCTCGGTGGCGCGTTGCTCCTCCTGGTCGGTTGCACCGGGCCCCTGGCGGCCTGCGGAACGCCGTTGATTCCCGAGCTGCCGTCGGCCGCTTCACCCTCGTCGGCTCCCTCGCCCAACGCCGCGCCGACGCCGACGCCGACGCCTGAGACCACCGGTTCGCCCTCCGCCACGCCACCGGGCACGCCCGGTCCCAGCCAGAATGAAACCGCGTCGCCCTGCTCGTCAGGCGGGATGATCTTCTCACTACAGGCCCGCCCCGAAGACAGCGGTGCGGGTAGCTTCTTCTGGGGTCTCCGCCTCACGAACTCCGGTGATGAGGCGTGCCTGATTGCCGGCTACCCGCGGGTGACGCTGATTTCCGGCGACTCCGGAGCAAAGATCGGCGCGGCATCGGGGCGGGAACCGCGCGCCGTCCCGTCCGATGTGCGGCTGGAGCCCGGCGACTCGACGTTCAGCCTGCTGCATCTCACGCAGGCCGGGGCCTACGGGTGCCCGCTCGTGGCCGTGACCACGCTGGACGTGACCCTGCCCGATGGCTCGTTTGCCGTCGTCGCTACGCCCAACCCGATCGAGGGCTGCGATGACCCCGCCGTGCAACCCGTGCGAACCGGTGTCTTCGCCGCAGAACCCGTCAGGTTCTAAGTACCCCGTTACGGCGCAATCGGCTGCGACAGCGACCGGGAACGCGCGCGAAAATACTTATCCACACCCATGCTTTATGTAACACAAGGATACGACATCGGGCTACATTGTCTGCATGTCCACCATCGCAGACACTTCCGCCCCCGGCACCCCGCCTGGACCGGGTGTGCCCGCAGATTCACTGGTCGCCGCGGTCGAAGCCGTTGAACATTTGGGGGC
>NZ_JAODBG010000107.1 GCF_025463825.1 Cryobacterium sp. | reverse complement strand
AACGTTCATGTCGGAACAGGTGATAGCCGCCGCTCCGTCGTCATCCGGCCGGGGCGCTAGGTCGACGACCGATGCGCAAGGGGCTGCGACGGAACCGCGAGGCGTGTGCACAACAGCGCGATCTGCCGGGTCGACATACCACTGGTCATCGAGAAGATTCGGCGCGTTCGAGTAGTCCTCGCCGGCGACGAATGATCGGGCGAATTGCGGAGCGCAGTCACCGGCGTTGAGGCCGACGAGCTCGATCTGGCGTTCGGAAACTACCGTGAGTCTTTGGAGCGCTGTGATTTCCACCTCAGCCGTTGCGTTTGTCTCTCGCCATGTTCCGCCTGCATCAGTGGTGATTTCGGGCAGGGCACCTGCACTGGGGCACTCCCCCGTCGTGGCTCGCCAGGCCGTTGTGCCGTCGAGAGCGGACAGGATGCGAGTTGGGGGGATAGCCACCGTCGACGTGGCATCGGCTGTTGGGCTCGGGGTGGCGGTTGAATCGGGGGTGAAAGTTGGGATCGGTCCGGTCACGGTGGCCGGAGAACCGGTGGTACGTGCGCCCAGCGCCCAGGAAATCAGAAGGAGGTCGACAAGCACGAAAGTTATTACGGCGAGGTAGATCCACAGGCGGCGGCGCGAGGAGTCGCGGGGCGTATAGCGACGAGGGCGGGGCATTGGTTAGCGAGTCCTCGTTGCAGCGGCCAAGGACTGCGCGATCTGGGTCACGGTGGCGTTGAGGATGGTACCCACCCGGGCGTACACCGCCGTTGACTGGCGGTACGGGTCTTCGATGTCGTCATCGTCGGGGTGGGGTGGAGGTGGGGAGAAGCCTCTCGTGGCGGCGACTTCGCGTACTAGGGCGCGGAGTTGCGTGGCGAGGTCGGGTCGCGGGGCCTCGACAAGCTCGACCGACGTAGGGGGCGCGTTGGCGGGGTCGACGAAGGAATCGACCGCGGTTGGCAGGAGCCTTGCGAACTGGTTGAGGGTGTAGGTGTAGCGGGCAGCGCGCGGGTAGAGGGAGACCACTTTGCTGCGATGCTCGCGAGTGGCCGTGAGGATGAGATCCGCGTCCTGGATTTGTTGCTCGGTGAGCTGCTTCGAGATGTGGTCGGCCGGGTCGGCACCGTAGTGAGCAGCGAGGTGAGCGGCCTCAGGGGTCATGTCGTGGCCGACCATGGATTGGGTCCCGGCGCTGTGCACCATCACTGGCAGTGCGAGGGCAGCTGATTGGACGCGCAGGAGTCGCTCCGCGATAGGCGAGCGACAGATATTGCCGGTGCACACCATCAGCACCGTGAACGGTGCGTCGCCCCCGTTAGTCATTTCTTGATCCTGGCCCGTTTCGCCTGCTGAGCACGCTCACGGCGGGTGGGTTCCTCGGTGATGACCTCGTCGCCATACCCGTACCCATACCCGTAGCCGTAGCGGTTGTAGCCGTAGGCGTCCGGCCCCTTGGTGGGCAGCATCGTGAGGACGAGGCCGGACACCGGTGCACCCACATTCGCAAGGGAGGCGATGGCACCCTTGAGCTGGTTCTTCTGGGTGCGGCCCGCGGCCACCACGATGATCGCGCCGCCGACGTTCTTGGCCAGGATCGCCGCGTCGGTCACGGGAAGGAGCGGCGGGGTGTCGTAGATGACGACGTCGAACATCCGGTTGAACTCGCCGATGAAGTGGCTCATTCGCGCTGAACCCAGCAATTCACTCGGGTTCGGCGGCACGTGTCCGGCGGGCAGGACAAACAGCTGGGCCCTGCCCCAGGGCTGGATGACGTCGTCGAGCTCCGCCCGGCCGATGAGAACGTCGGTGAGGCCGACGGCGCCCTCGATGCCCATGTAGTCGGCCACCTTCGGCCGGCGCAGGTCCGCGTCAATCAGCAGTACCTTGGAGCCCGCGTCGGCGAGAGCGATAGCGAGGTTGGCGCCCGTGGTGCTCTTGCCCTCACTCTCGATGGACGAGGTAATGACGAAGCTGCGGTCGGTACGGCCCACGTCGAGGAACTGCAAGTTGGTGCGCAGCGTGCGGAACGACTCGGCGCGGGGGCTGCGCGGGTCGACGTGCACGATGAGCGGGCGATCCTGAGCCTTCGGGTCGAAAACGATGCCACCGAGGATGGCGACGTCGGTGACGCTTTCCACGTCGTGCTCATTGCGGATACGGGTCTCCAGCGTCTCCCGCAGTACTGCAAGACCGATGCCGAGCGCGAGTCCGACCAAGCCACCGAGGGCGATGTTGAGCGGAACATTCGGGCTCACCGGTACCGACGGCACAGTGGCTTCCTGCGCCCGGGTGAGCTTCACCGGGGAAATGGCGTCATCCGTCATCGGAGTTTCGATCTCTTCAACGACTGCAGTGAGGCTTTCCGAAATCGCGTTTGCGGTCTCTGCCGCGCGGACGGGATCGACGTCTGTGACGGTGATGTCGATGATGGATGTGTCCAGCGGCGCCGACGCCGACACGCGGGCAGCGAGTTGGTCGGAGGTGACGCCGAGTTCCAACTTGCCGATTACCGGCAGCAGCACGATCGGTGTAGCAACAAGGTCGGAGTAGGTCTTGACCCTCTGCACGGTGAAGCTGTTTCCCTGCACAAGATCAGACGTTGTTCCCGTCGACTGCGTGGAGACGAAGACCTTGGCCGTGGCACTGTACTTCGCCGTCTGCGTGAGAGAGAACGCGGCGGCCGCGCCAACCCCGACAAGCGTGAGGAGGACGATCAGAACCCAGCTCTTGCGCAGGATGCGAATGTAGTCGCGAAGTTCCACTAAGCGGCCTTTCCTTGGTGCTGGTGCCAGGTTCGAGGCCGGATGCTGCACCCCCAAGATATGCTCCCACATTTCGGCCGGGGCTCATCCACCGAATGCAGCAATGCGCAACCCCTGTGAACCGCTAGTTTGGGCTTCATGACATCAGCCGACGACCGCATCTCGGGGCAGCACACCGGGCTCAACGTTGCCGCTGTCGGGGTCGTGGTGGCCGTTGTACTGGTCATGCTGCTGAACGAGCTCTTCATACTCGGCGCGATTCGTGACCCGCAGCTGGGCGAGTTGCTGAGTTACCTCGTGGTGTGGTTGCCCCTGTTGGCGGCCGTGTTAATTTCTTGTTTCATGCTCGGGTCTCGTTCTCTGGGGCGCGACATCGGGCTGCGTTTTCGACCGTTGGACCTGCTGTGGGGGCTCACCCTGGGGGTTATCGCGCGGGTGATCGCGACCATCCTGGAGATCGCCGGCTACGGGCAGATGGGCTCGGCCGGGGCGATCCTCGACGAACCGGCCCACGACCTGTGGTGGGTGTTTGCGGTGATATTGGCGCCCGTGCTTGTCTCTCCTCTTATAGAGGAGATGTTCTTTCGTGGTCTGGTGCTGCGCGCGGTGAGCCGGGCCGCCACCGATAACGGTGCCACACGGCGGTGGGCGCTCGGCATCGCCGTGGGGGTGAGCGCCAGCACCTTCGCGCTCATTCACCTGATCAACGCCGGTTCCCCCACCGCCGCGCTGGTGATCGGGCTGTCCACGTTCTTGTTCGGGCTCGGCGCCGGGGCGCTGGCCGCAGTGACTGGGCGCTTGGGCGGGGCGATGGTGGCGCACGTGGTGTTCAACACACTGGTCGTGCTGCCGGCAGCCCTGGGGTAGACGCGGCTAGTTGGCGGTGTCGGTGGCCAGTTCCGCCGTTTTGCCGGTGACGGCCTCGCCGGCTGTGACGCGGATGACGCCCGCAGCCTTGTCGCTCGTCGCGTCGTGCCACCAGGCGGTGCCGAAGCTGGTGCCGGCAGGTGCGGCGAAGCGCAGGGTATCCTTGCCCGGCTTGAGGCCGGTCAGGGTGTAGTCGCCGCTGCCGTTGGTGGTGGCCGTCGCGGCCACTCCCCCGTCGGCGCCGATCGCGGACACCGTTGCCGCGTTCAAGCCCACATTGCGGGCGCCGGCCGCGTAGACGGTGCCGCTGATTGACGCTGTCGGCACGAGCGCCGCATCCGCGCCGGCGATGGTCTCGCCGGCCGTGAGAGTGAACGTGTCGGCGGCGGGCCGGGCCTCGTTGCCCCACCACTCGCGCAGGTAGCCGGCGCTGCCGTTGGCGCTGCCGCCGGAGAACTGCAGGGTGTAGCTGCCTGCGGTGAGGCCGGTGAGCGTGTAGTCGCCGTTGGCGTTGGTGGTCGCGGCGGCGATGCTGCCGCCAGCCACTCCGGTGCTTTCGTCGGTGGCGTACGCGTACACCCAAGCGCCGGGGATGGCGGCGCCGGAGGTGCTGGTGGTGATCCGGCCGGTCACCGAGGCGCCGGCGGCGAGGGCGACGTTCTTGCCGGTGACGGCGGTGTCGATCGCGAGTTTGATCGGTGCGGCGGCGCTCGGGCGGGACTTGGTGTGCCACCACTGCGCGAGGAAGGTGCTGCCCGCCGGCGGGGTGATGCGGAGGGTGTAGCTGCCGGGGATGAGGTCGGTGAGGGTGTAGCCGCCGTCGGCGCTCGTGACGGTCGAGCCACGGGCGGAGCCGTCGGGGGCGTACGCGGTGACGGTGGCGCCGGCGAGGGCGTCGGTGGTTGTTCCGGCGCCGGTGACGGTGCCGCTGATCGAGTGCAGGGGCAGGAGGGAGGCGTCGATGCCGGTGACAGCCTCGCCCAGGCCGACGGGGAAGGTGGCGGCGTTGCTCTGCTCGGTGTTGCCGCCCCACCATTCGCTGCGGTGGTCGCTGCTGACGAAGTTGAGGGTGTAGCTGCGCACGTCCAGGCTGTAGAAGGTGTAGCCGCCGTCGGCGTCGGTGGTGGTGACGGGAATCGCGGTGCCGTACCCGCCGGCCTCCGTGTAGATGTACACGGTGACGCCGGGCAGCGGTGCTCCGGTGACCTGGTCGGTGACCCGGCCGGTGAGGCTGGTGGAGTTGATGGCGCCGGTGGTGGGCTGGGTGGGGGTCGCGGTCGCCGATGGGGTGGGCGTTCCGGTTGGGGTCGCGGTGGCCGTGGGCGTCGGGGTTGCCGTGTGGTTCGCGGTCGGCGTGGGGGTGGCTGTCGCAGTGGGAGCCGGCGTTTCAGTCGCCGCGGAGGTGGGCGCGCTGGTCGCGGTGGGGCTGGCGGTCGGCAACGGGGTGCTAACCGGCGGGTCCGTCGGGGCGGGCGTCTCGGTGCTGGCGGTGAGCTCGGGGGCCGGGCGGGCAGCGACGGCCGTGGCTGTGGGCACCACGATCAAGAGTGTGCCGATGAGGGCCGAGACCCCGATACTGGCCCGGATGGCCAGCCGGGTACGGTCAGGTCGGTTTGGGGAACGACGTGGCATGACGTTTCCTCCTGATTCCGACTGGTGTGCTGAAGAGCACCCCATCGAGCCCAGTCGCACCAGCCTATTCGCGGAGGCGGTGAGGACAAGGGATTCGACACCCCGGTTCAGGGCACATTCTGGGGGTTGAACAGCGGTTACTTGACCACCTTCACCGTCGCGGCGCTGGGCTTTGGCCACGGTGACGTACCCGGCCTTGGAGCCGGTGACCTTCACCGTGAGGGTGGCGCCGGCATCCGCCGCGACCGGCTTGTAGATGTTGGCTGTGGCGCTCAGGGGCCTGGTTTTGTCGGTGAGGACTCCGCCGGTGACCACGGGCGGCGGTGCTGGTCTTGATGACCGGCACCAAGTCCGACCTCGATCCCGTGGCCGTGAGCGTGAGCGTGAGCGTGAGCGTGAGCGTGAGCGTGAGCTTGGCACCGGCATCTGCCGTCACCAACTTGTCCGTGGGGGCGGTGGCACCGGAAATAACTGTTGTTCCGCGCAGCCGCTGGTACTCCGACTATGTCGCGGCGCTTCTTGCCGGCCTCGACGAGAGCCCGCCAACCGGACCGCATCGCGCGCACCACGAGTTCCGGTGAATATGGCGTCACCCGAATATGTCGTCACCCGAAGGGGGGAATGGCGCCTCGTGAGTTGGCGGGCACGCCTTGACGGCTCTCTTGCAGGGCCGCGTTGAGGCGATTCCGGCGGAACGATCATGGCCTGCAAAGAAAATGCGGGTCAAACGCAAGATTCCCGAGCCGGAATCAGCGTAACTTGATGGAAACCGCGGCGCACTTTGGTCGAAACGACCCGCACATATCGTGGCCTTTGTGAGCGACCGCCGTCGCCCCAACGTCAAACGGAGGCCCCATGTCGATGACCGAGTCGCAGCCACGAGAGCGAACACTGGAGTCCCCCCGCGCGCCCGCACCCATCATCGCGGCGCGCTCTGTAGTGAAGTCCTTCACCACTCGCGGTAAGGAGTCCGTAATCCTCGACGGGATCACCCTCGACATCAACGAGGGCGATTTCGTCACCATCGTCGGCCCGTCCGGATGTGGCAAGACCACCTTCCTGCAACTCATCGCCGGACTGCAGCCGATGACCGCCGGCTCAATCGCATTCGACGGTGTGGACATCGTCGTGCCGCCAGCAGGTGCCGTGTACGTGTTCCAGCAGTACGGCAAGTCGGTCTTCCCCTGGCGCACCGTGCTCGGCAACGTGTGCTTCGGACTGGAGGGCAAGGGTCTGTCGAAGGCGAAGCGCGAGGGAATCGCCCGCGATCAGCTCGCTCTCGTCGGCCTCGCCGGTTTCGAGCACCACTACCCCTCCCAGCTCTCGGGCGGCATGCAGCAGCGTCTCGCGATCGCCCGCGCTCTCGCGCCTGGCCCGCGAATGCTGTTGATGGATGAGCCGTTCAGCGCGCTGGACGCGCTCACTCGCGCCAAGCTGCAGAAGCTCGTGCTCGACATCTGGCAGAAGCTCGGCATCACAGTCGTGTTCGTCACGCACGACATCGAAGAGGCGCTTCTGCTGTCAACGCGAGTGATCGCGCTGCACAAGTCACCCGCGAACATCGATATCGATCTCGCAATCGACTTTCCTCATCCGCGCAATCCGCTCACGCTCGGTGAGGATTCAGAGTTCCTCGCGAAGCGGCGCACGCTGCTCAGCAGCATCTACCGACAAGAAGGCATCGAGTACGACGGGGGTGTGATGTGAAAGCTGCGAAAAAACGGCTTCCCGGCCTGGCGCTGATAGTGGGTCTGCTCGTGCTGTGGCAACTCACGGTGCAGTTCAATCTAGTCGACTCGCCCAGCGTGCCGACCGTCACCGAATCGGTGGATGCGCTGGGCAAATCGATCGCCAATGGCGAGATGCTCACGGCGCTCGGCGAGACGCTCGGGCGCATTCTGATCGGGTACGCGATCGCCGTTGTGCTCGCGGTCGCCTTAGGCGCACTCATGGGCACGAGCCGGTTCGTCTTCTACCTCCTGGAGCCGCTGACCGAGCTGCTGCGGCCGATACCGACCGCAGCCTACGTTCCGATCGCCATTCTGCTACTCGGCGTCGGCAACGAGATGAAAATAACGGTCGTCGCGGTGGCTTGCTTCTTCCCCGTGTTGCTTAATACGTACGGCGGCGTGCGGTCGGTCGACCCGATCCTTGTCGATACGGGTCGCACATTCGGCTACAAGCCGTTCGCTCGCCTCATCAAGATCGTGTTGCCGAGCGCTCTGCCCGAGATCCTGACAGGAATGCGTGTCGCCCTCGGCATCGCTCTCATCGTCGGAATCGTGTCGGAGATGCTCGCGGGCAACAACGGCATCGGTTATCTCATTCTCGACAGCCAGCGCATCTTCCAGGTGCCGCTCATGTTTGCCGGAATCATCACGCTTGCGATCGTCGGCTACTTCATGAACTTCATCTTCGTTCGCCTCGAGGCCTACTTCCTCCGCTGGAGAACCGCCGCCGGAAGCTGACGACCTACGCAAACTCCGCCACGTTCCCGCCGACCGCGCGAACAGTCAATGGCGCGCGTCCACGATCCGCTCCACTCGCACACAAGCACCCACGCACAGCCAAAAGGAGTTCGACCCATGAAAAGGATACTCTTCGGCGCGACAGCAGTCGCGACCGCCTTGCTTCTCGCCGGATGCTCCACCCCAGCAGCAGAATCCGACAACGCGCCAGCAGAACCCCTGGGACTGAAGATCGGCTTCCAGACCAACGGAGGCCAGACGCCTCCCTACGTCGCCACGGAAGAGGGCATCTTCGAGGAGAATGGACTCGACGTCGAGCGCGTCGAGTTCCAAGACGCGACCTCGATGATCGCCGCGCTCGAACGCGGTGACGTTGACATGATCTCGACCATCCCCGGTGGCCCCCTTGCCGCACGCGGAGCCGGATTCGACTTGAAGGCCGTCATCCAGAACGAGGCGGCGAAGTACGAGGCACCCGACTCGGGCACGATCATCGTTCAGGAGGACAGCACCATAGAGACGCTCGACGATCTCGAAGGTGCCACGATCGGCATCGCCGGCGGCGTCAAAGGCCAGCTGACGGCGGGAGCAATGTGGGCCATGCAGGAAGACGGCATCGATACCGCGTCGATGACGTTCGTCGACGCGCCGTTCCCGACACACCTCGACATGCTCAAGTCGAAGCAAGTCGACGCAGTGATCACAATCGATCCGTTCACCACGAGCATCTTGCAGTCGGGAGTGGGACGAGTGCTCGACTACCCGTACCTGATGTCTAACCCCGGTCAGCCGCTCTCGGCATGGTGGGCACCGGGGGAGTGGATCGATGAAAACCCTGACCTCGTCAAGATGTTCCGCGACTCGCTCAAGGCCTCGATCGACTGGCTCTACGAAGAAGAGGACCGCGCGCGTGAGACGGTCGCCGAGTTCACGGGCCTCGACCCGGCTCTGGTCGCCGAGATGCCGCTCAACAACTGGTCGTACAACGTCGACGAGCCTGCGTGGGAGAAGAACATCGAGATCCTCGTCGCTATGGAAGCACTTCCGGAAACGCAGGATCTCGACGACATCTTCATCGACGCCATGAAGGATGATGTGGCCGAGTCAGCGTTGGGACGGTGACCGGCGATGACTGAACTAGCTGCATCGATCGAGTGGAACACGTCGACCCACGTGTGGGACGAAATCGTCGATGAGCCGATGCGTGCGATCTACTCGGCCTACCAACGGCCGCTGGGGATCACCGCTCGCCCCGCTGTTCTCGCGATCGACTTGTACAACAAGGTGTTCGCAGGAGGCGACCTGCCTCCGCACTCACTCCAAGACCGGTTCCCTTCGAGCTGCGGCGCGTTCGCTCATGCCGCGGTAGAACCGATCTACCGCATCCTGACGACCGCGCGAGAGCTCGACCTCCCCGTCATCCATCTAACCGCGAGTCGGTCGGGTTCGGACGCCGTCGCAACGAACAGGCAGACCGGTCGGGATGAAGCTCGCGAGGGCGACCCGTGGGAGTTCCATCGCCGGCTCGCCCCCGTTGCCGGCGAGGTCGTCGTGCAGAAGGAGCGCGCGAGCGCCTTCTACGGCACCCAGCTCCTCGCCGAACTGGTCATGCGGGGAGTGGACTCGTTGATCGTGGTCGGTGAGAGCACCTCTGGATGCGTACGAGCCTCGGTCGTCGACGGCTACTCGAACGGGTTCCACATGACTGTCGTCGAGGACGGCGTGTTCGATCGGTCGTGGCTCAACCACCAGGTCAACCTGTTCGATCTGCACCACAAGTACGCGGATGTCATCGACTCGAGCGATCTTGTGCCCATGATGCGTGCAGCAGTTCACACGAGGGAGCTGGCATGACATCAGAAGTACCGGCTTGGGCCAGAACCGGGCCGATCCCGTATCGCAGTGCGCGCACGCCAGCCGGGTGGACGCTACCCGGCGACGCACGCTTGGCTCTCTGGATCATCCCCAACATCGAGTTCTTCCCCCTCGACATGCCGATCCCCGGCGGCACGGGCAAAGTACCCGATGTGATGAGCTTCTCGTCGAGGGAGTACGGGGCACGCGTAGGTTTCTATCGCGTGCTCGACGCGATCCAGGAAATCGGGGCACTCGGAACGGCGACTGTCAACTCGTCGGTCGTCGAGGCGTACCCCGAGTTGGTGCAGGCCATGAGCGAGGCCTCATGGGAGGTCATGGGACACTCCATCACCAATTCCCGCCGCTTGAGCGAACTGAGCGAAGAAGAAGAAGGGCTCGAGATCGCTGAAGTTACCCAGACGCTCACGGATGCTTTCGGACGAGCGCCAGCGGGTTGGCTCGGAGCTGGCCTCACCGAACGCTGGACGACGCTCGACCGCCTCGTGGAGAACGGCTACTCGTACGTCGCTGACTGGGCGCTCGACGACCGGCCGAACACCGCGCTCGACGGAGCGCTTGTGACCGTGCCCTACCCGCTCGAGGTCAACGACAAGCCCGCATTCGACTCGCGGTTGATGACGCCGGACGAGTTCGCCGGTACCGCCATTCGCACGTTCGATGTACTCCTGCGCGAGAGCGCCGACGAGCCGAGGGTCATGGCAATCGCCTTGCACCCGTACCTCATCGGCGCACCACACCGCATCGAATCCTTGCGCCGGCTGCTGGGGCACATGCGCGAAGCAGAAGGCGTGTGGTGGACGACGGGCGGCGAGATCGCGTCACGGTATCGAGAGGAGACCGGACGGTGAAGACCGGTATCTACGTTCCCATCCCGCACGTCACGGCCCATTCGCCACGACTCGCCGCCGCGACTGCGGCAGCTCAACGGCCGCTCGCGCCCCTAGAGGTCGACCCAGCGTTCACTCTCGCACGCGACAGCGTGCTTGAGGCTGAGCGGCTCGGGTTCGATCTGGCGCTCTTCGCCGAACGTCATCTCGGACCGGACCTCGAGGCGTGGGTGCTCGGGGCGGCGGTCGCGTCGCACACGTCGCGCATCCAGATCATGCCGGCATCCAATCCGGACTTCTGGCATCCGAACATGCTCGCCAAGATGGCCGCGACGCTGGATCGCATCGCGCCTGGCCGTAGTGCCATCAACTTTGTCACCGGATGGAGCAGAGACGAGCAGAGCTACTTCAGTTCTGTGCGGCATGACAGTGACGAAGCGCGCTACTCTCGAGCCGAGGCCTTCATCGACACGATGCGGGCGACCTGGTCGGCCGACCGCGACACTCCCGTCGAGGTGGTGGAGGGCGCCGAATTCTATCCGGCAGCGCTACCGCTTGCGACGGCCGGCGAATTTCCGCCCATCTACGCTGTGAGCCGATCGGAACGTGGTCTGGACATGGTGGCCAAGAGCGCCGATCACTGGTTCGTCGATTGGGGCTCCGGGTTTGACCGCACCTTCGACGAGGTTCTCGAGTCGGCGCGCGTTTCGATCGATCAGATGCGGGAACGCGCCGCGCACTATGGCCGGGAGGTCGGACTCTGCGTCAGCGCGTTCGTGCTGCCCGCTGCTACCGAGGAGGAAGGCTGGCAGCGAGTCGACGAGTTGCAGGCGCGTACGCGCAGCACGACACCTCACCTCGTCGGGCCGCAACTCGGCGCTATGGGTGCGCGACTCGTCGGGCCGCCGAGCCTCATCCGCGATCGCATCGACCGTTTCCGCGAACTGGGTGTCGAATTCTTGCTGTGCAAGTACGTTCCCGATGTCGACGCCCTCGATGAGCTCGCAGACATTGTCTCGCCGATCGCCGTGGTGTCGTGACGACCCCGCATGCGGTCGTCACCGGTAGCGGTCAAGGCATCGGCGCCGGGATAGCGGCGACGCTCGCCGACGAAGGCTGGCACGTGTGGTGCGTCGATATCGACGTCAGCAACGCTCGTGCGGTCGCCGATGCGATCGCCGCGTCGGGCGGATCGGCGACGGCGGTGGGATGCGACCTCGCTGACCCCGATTCGATCGCGGACATCTGGGCTCAGCTCGATGCCGCATCCGTCGTCGCGACAGGCCTCGTCAACAACGCTGGCATCTTTCCCCGGTCAGCAGCAAGGGAAATCACGGTGCACGACTGGAATCGCGTGCTCGCCGTGAACCTGACCGGCGGCTTCCTCATGGACCAGGCCTTCGCGCGTCGCCTCGGTTCAAAATCGGGAGCCATCGTGCACATCGCGTCGGGCCAGGCATTCCGACCGGCCGCGCTCGGAGCCCACTACGCCGCTTCCAAAGCGGGCGTCGTGAACCTGGTGCGGGCGCTCGCCGCGGAATGGGGACCAGAGGGCATCAGGGTGAACACCGTCGTGCCCGGCGTGGTCGACACCGCGCAACCGCGGGCCGTCATGACTGACGACGACTTGGCCGCGCACGCTCGCAACAACCCGCTACGACGACTCGCCATGCCCGACGACATCGCCGCCGCCGTCGCCTTCCTACTTTCCCCGCGTGCCGCGTTCATCACCGGCCAACAGCTCGCCGTCAACGGCGGCGCGATGATGCTCTAGGCGCTAGTGTGAACCGAAATTTCCGCAGTCCCAGCGCGTTCACGTTGCTGCGTGGCCCGAACGGCGAGCAGATTCTCGCCATCACATGTCTCATCGCCGCGACCCAGATGGTGTGGGGCATCCTCGTGCCGATCCTCCCTGCCTTCGCGAGTGAGATGGGGATCAGCGCAGATCTTATCGGCATGCTCGTAGCCGGTTTCGGCATCGGCCGCGTGCTCGCCAACATCCCCGCGGGGTTGCTGGGAAGGCGGGTTAATCGCGCGAGCCTGCTCGTGATCGGCGCCCTTGGAGTGGTCGTGTTCTCCGCGCTCAGCGGGCTCGTGGGTTCCTTCGAACTGCTGCTCGCATTGCGAGTGCTCACGGGTGTCGCGGGCGGCATCGCGATCACCTCTGGGCAAACACTCCTCGCCGATAGCGTCGAGAGAACCTCTCTTGCGCGGGCCATGGCGCTGCTCCAAGGTCTGCAACTCGCCGGAGGAGCGGTAGGGCCAGCGCTTGGCGGCCTCGTCGCTACGACGTTCGGGATGCGCGCTCCGTTCTTCGTCTCCGGCGCCGTGTGCTTCGCCTTCCTCTGTTGGATCGTTCTGCGACGGCGGCTGTGGCGCTCGCTCTCGGAAGTGATCGCAGTCGCCGAACCAGCCGCGCCGGTAGGAGGGCCTCGACGAAGCACGAGTTTCGTGGCGGTATGTGCCGTCGGCTTCTCCGTGTTCTTCAGTCGCTTCGGAGTGCAGCAGACACTCTTGCCGTTGATCGCCTATCAAGCCCTGGGCTTCTCGGTTGGCACGCTAGGCGTCCTGTTCAGTGGCATGGCAGTGCTCAACATCGTTTGCGCGATCTTCCTCGGGGGATTGTCCGATCGGGTCGGGCGCAAGCGTGTGATCGTCGGTACCCTCGTCGCGGCGGGAGCCGCTACCGTGGCGTTCGCGTTGCCTATGCAGCCCGTGCTCTTCATCGGTCTCATGCTCGCGTTCGGTCTAGCGACGAGTATCGGAGGGCCGGTGCCGGCGGCCTACGTGGCGGAGATCGCGGCGGGATCGCGGCGGGGACCCGCCATCGGTATCTACCGCACGTTCGGTGACTTGGCGGGAATCGTCGGTCCGATCGTGATCGGTTTAGTCATCCATCTATTCGGATTCACGGTTGCTATCGTGGTGTCCTCGGTCGTCGCCTTCATCGCCGCACTCGTCTTCGCACTGCTTGCTCGCGAGACGGTGACACTTTCGCAGCGACAAAAGGGGGGAGTCGGATGGCGAGCGAAGCGATCCTCACGAAAGCGCGCGACCAATGAAGGGCGAACGTAACAGCGTTCTGCGCCGGGTCACCGACCTTATGCGCGCCGCGATCTTGGCGGGCGCGATGCCCGGTCTTTTGCCGTCGGAGTACGAATTGCAAGCGAGCTACGGTGCGAGCCGCAACGTCATCCGTGATGCATTGTCGGCACTGCGAAGCGAGGGGTTCGTCGAGCGGCACCAAGGCACGGGCACTTTCGTAGTCGGTCAACGCTTCGGACATCGGGTCGACAAGATCGAGGGTTTCAACCCGACAGATAGCGGTGTGGAGCTTGCTCGCGAGCCTGTCGAGTTCGCTTTAGTCGAGGCGGCACCGATCGTGCGATCGATGCTCGGCCTCGCTGAAGGTGCGCAAGCGGTGATGATCGAACGACTCACGCTCGCCGACGGCGAGTCGGCGAGCTACTGGACGTCCTACCTTCCTCCGGATCTCGAGGACGTCATGCATCGGCTAGGTCCGACGGATTCCCTGCACGTGGTGATAGGTGCAGTGGCAGAAAGCGAAGTGGTGGAGGTTCGGTACTCCATGAGCGCCGGAATCGCCACGCAACCGATCGCCGAGGTGTTGCGCACAGTGGAAGGGGCGCCGATACTCCGTCACGAGCGCCTATCCATCCTGGAGGATGGTCGCGCGGCGGAGTGGGCGGTCGGATGGGCCCGGGGTGATCGTTTCACGTTCCATTCGGTGCGGCGAAGCTAGCTGTACTGGGCCATAACCTGGGTGACACTTCTGGGCTTGTGCAATGGGAGAACCTCCGGGCTCAGTGGAGGGGTCTAACGCCGTCACAAGCACCGGAGGTTCCCATGGGTCACCCTAATCCGCCGTTGACCATGCGCGGGAAACTTATCCTCAGCCAACGTGTGGTTTTGGATAAGCGCCCCGTCGCCCACGTCGCCAAAGAGCTCGGCATCTCACGCCCATGCGCCCACCGCTGGGTGCGCCGCTACCGAGAATGTGGCGCAGCCGGTTCATTGGAGCCCCGCTGCCAAGGCGAATGAGAGTCGCAGAAATACACTCGTGTGTTCAGCGTCTTCGCGATCTCGAGGTGCCGAGCCATCTCCGTGCCCTGATCCCAGGTGATGGAGCGCATCAGCCCGGGTGGTAGATCCTCCATCCTCGCTTTCAACGCTGCGTGGAGTGCGTCGCTGTCGCGCAGCGGCGGGTGGAGAAGGCGAACGAGTCGGGTCTGTCGTTCGACCAGAGTTCCAATGGCCGAACCCTGATCGCGACCGGTAATGAGATCACCCTCCCAGTTGCCCGCCTGAGATCGATCTTCAGGAGGAAATGGGCGCTGGTGAATGGTCAGCATGGGCTGCTGGAATCGTGGACGGTGGCGCTCTCCACGCTGGTGAGCGCGCCGGTGGTCGCGTCCGGTCCGTAGCGGTGACCGCCGGAACGGTGCCAGCCGGGATGGGCGCATGAGCGCTGATCCTGGTTGTTAGAGCGCGTCGGCGGTGGTGGCGGGCACGGCGCGCAGTCGCCCGCTGGTGGGCGTCGAAGGGACGGTAGCCGTGACCGGCCGTGGTGTTCCGTCGCAGCTCACGGGAGATTGTTGACGGTGCTCGCCCAAGCGTCTGGGCAATCTGCCGAATGCTCACCCCGCTCTGGTGCAAATCAGCGATGCTGATGCGTTCGTCCTGCGAAAGGAACCGGGTACTGATCGTTCGCACCGTCAACCGGTCCAGCGGAGGCACAAACCCCACAAGCACCCCGTTGCGATACTTCTTCTGCCCGCTGGCCCAGTTCGTCGCAGAAGACCGGGACACCCCCACCTCCCGCGCTGCCGCTCGGATGCTCCATCCGCGCGCCCTGAGCTCCATGAACTTCTCACGTTTGGCCGACTGCGGACGACGCCCCGGCCCCTTCTTCACACGCCGCGATGACGATGACGACATGCCCTCCATCCTTGTGGAGGTGTTGCAATGACGGCTTGAAACCACCCGAGCGTTACTGGCCTACTTTTCGAAGAGCGCTGACACGGTGCTTCCCGGCTGCACCGGCGGCGCCGCATCGACCTGAGGCAGCCCAGCCGGTGCTAGGCCGTCGAGGTGACGCCGCCGTCTTGTGAACTCACCGTGGTCAGGCAGACGCTTCACTATTGGCTTAGGGGCGGCGCGCGAGATCTCGACCGGCTCAACCGGTGGTGGACGGCATGCGGACCGATGCAGAACTCCTGCTGCATCCGTCGAAACGGCCTGTATTCAGCTGTTTCGGACACTTGTGGAGATTTTGCAGGAGTTGCGCATCGGGGCCCCTGCCAGCGGGGCGCTCGATTGGGGCTAAGTGGTCAGGGCTCCGGCCGGGCCGACCGAAAGGATGCGGTTGGTGCCGGACTCGATGACCAGGGTGGCCACATCCGCTCGGCCGGCGGGGAGGACGCGGATGGTGACCCGGCCGGCGTCGACGGTGTCGAGCACGTCGGCGACGGTGCGGGCCAAGGCGGGCAGGGCGTCGGGCGGGGTGTCGCCGCTGTCGTCGAGCACGGTGACCTCCACGCCGCGCTGCCGGGCGTTGGCCACGGCGGTGATCACCGGTTCGAGGAACAGCACCCGGCCGCGGATGGCGTCGCGGAGGCCCGCCTCGATGAGGAGGCACTCGGCGCGTTCGGCGTCGGTGAGGGGGCGCGGCTCGGCGAGGCGGTGCAGGGTGGGCTGGGCGAGAGCGTTGACCCGCCTCAGCTCGGCCTCACGTTCCTCGATGGCGGCGACCAGGGTGGCGTCGCGGGTGGCCCGGGCGATGTCATTGGCGGTGAGCACCCAGAGGGTGCGTTCGGTGCGGTGCAGGCCCACCACGAACAGAGTGCCGGCGAGCAGCGTGCCGGCATGCCGGCTGATCAGGTTGACCGCGGCCAGCGGCGACTGGGCGGTGGCCATGGCCCAGCCCACGGCGAGGGCGGCGAGGCCCAGGTAACCGAGCCAGGCCCAGCCGATCTGCCCGCGGATGCCGAGCACCACGAGAATCAGGGTGATCGCACCGAGGTGCCAGTGCGCGAACGGGGCGGCGCTGTTCGGCGGCAGGTAGGCGAACATCAGGATCGCGCCGACGGCGCAGAGGCCGAGGATCAGGGCCGCCCGCGGGCGCGGGAAGGGTTCGTCGAAGCCACGCACCAGCGCCACCCACGCCGCCACCACAATCGGCAGGAAGGCACCGAGCACCAGCTGGGTGGGCCGGCCGGGCTCGAGGTCGATCACGGCGAGCAGGCCGTGCACGAGTACGAACAGGGCCAGGATGCTGCGCGTGGTGACGGCGGACAGGCCGAGGGTCTGGGCGAGGGAGGGCGGCTCGACGGGGTCCAGGGCCGCGTCGACAACTCGCCGGGGCACCGACCGGCGGTCGATGAAGCCGGGAGCGCTGCCGGTGTCGCCGGGGTCGCCGGGGTCGCCGGGGTCGCGGCGCTCGGCGGGGTGGCGATCAGCGGGGTTCTGGTGCGCGGCCGAGCCGCGGTGGACGGCGGGAGACGGCTCGGCCGCGGCCGGGGCGGTACCCACGAACAGTCGTTCCGGCGCCCACACGATGATGACGTCGGTGCCGTGGCCCGGGGCTGAGCGCAGGTTCGCGGCGCCACCGGGCACCTGCTGCATCCGGCCGAGGATGCTCTGGGTGATGCCGAGGCGTTCCGGCGGCACCGCGGCCGGGTCGAAGCCCACGCCGTCGTCACTGACGGTGATCTGGCAGCCGTCGGTGGTGGAGAGCAGCGTGACGCTGCGGCGAACCCGGCGGGCCGGGCCGGAGGCGGCGCGCGGGCCGGCGGCGGCGTTCACTGAGTTGCGCAGCGCCTCCCCCGCGGCGCCCAGCATCGCCGCCACGGCCACAGCCGGCACGGTGCGTTCGATGACCGCACCGTCGCCGGGGCGGGCCGAATCGTCGACCCGCACGACCGCATCCGGGGCGATCTGCGCGGCCAGCCGGCTGAGCCGGCGGAGGAGGTCGGAGACCAGCACCACCGGTTGCACCGGCGGTTCGCGGAGCGCGTCGAGCTGCCGCAGGGTTTTCGCGGCGTGTTCGGACACCACCGGGAGCGGGCTGCGGCCGAGGCCGGCCATGAGCAGGGTGGAGATCACGCTGTCGTGCACAAGGGCGTCGATGCGCAGGCGCTCCTGCCGGCGCGCCACCCGGGCGGCCCGGCGGGCTTCGGCTTGCCGGGTGAGCAGGGTGGTGTCGTCCACCCGCGCGGCCGCGCGGCGGGCGGCCAGGGTGAGGGCCACGAACACGCTCACCAGAAGAAGCGAGTAGAGGCCGTCGGCCAGGCCGACCAGCACCGGCAGGTGCTCGGTGGTGGTCGCGAAGCGGATCGCGCCGCTGAGCCCGGTGGCCATCACCGTGAACGCCCAGGCCGTTCTGCGGCCGGCGAACGCGGCCACCGCCACGCACGGCACCCCGGTGTAGGTGATCACCCAGGGAATCTCGGCACCTTCGGGCAGCGGGCCGGCGCCGGCCAGCAGAAGGAATAGGCAGATCAGAATGTAGCTCGCGGCCTGGAGCGCGACGTTGCCCTGCAGCATCCACAGCGGTGCGACCCGGCTGCCGAGGCCCAGGAGAACGGGCAGACCGAATGCGAACAGCCACGCCGTCCCGGCCAGCATGGGAGTGGGGTACCAGCCCTGCGCGAGGAAGGAGCCGAGGGAGAGTGCGCCGAAGATAACGCTGGCCGCTGCGAGGGCGATGCAGAGCACGCGGGTGAGATTGGCGGTCGCCAACGGGGTCGGCCTGGCCGGGTCGGCGGGGTCGGCGGAGTTGGTGGGGTCGGCGGGCGCGGCCGGGCCGCCGGGGTCGGTCGGAACGGTCGGCTCGGTCGGCGCCGGCGTGATCATGACCGGCCGGGGATGGGCAGGATGCCGTCTTCCAGCGCCCGCTTGTAGAGGTCGATCTTGGTGTTCGCCGGCCGGCCGACCTTTTCGTACTTGGAGCGCACCCGGCGGATGTAGTCGACGACGGTGAGCTCGGACAGGCCCGTGTGCGAGGCCACCAGCGGCGCCTTCGCGCCGGCGGCGTAGAGGGAGAGCACCTCCCGCTCGCGCGGGCTGAGGCCGGCGTCGGCCAGGTCTGGGTCGCCATCCAGTGCCGCGGCCCACTCGGTGGAGGCGATGGTCTCCCCCGCCGCCGCGCGGGTCACGGCGTCGAGGAGCACCTCGGTGGGTTCGGACTTGCGCACCACGCCGAGCACGCCGCCGCGCGCGGCCGCCCGCATCAGCACGGCGTCGTCGCCGCCGGTGAACGCGAGCACCTGGGCGCCGGTGGCGCGCAGGCCCTCGACGTTGTCGCTGACGGTGGAGCCGTCGGAGAGCCGCAGGTCGAGGATGACCAGGTCGACCCGGCCGCCGGGCACCAGCGCCCGCAGCTCTGCGACGGTGGCGACGGTGGCCACCACCTCGATGTCGGGGATGGTGGCGAAGAGCCCGGCGAAACCGCGCGCCACGATCTCATGATCGTCGATCAGGGCGACCCGGTAGCGGTGCATGCGGTGCTCTTTCATGGAGCTGGTCGGAGTGCGGACGGGGGTGCTGCGTGGGTGGCACCTGTCCCCCGGAGTGGGTGCCCTGATAAGTAAGGGCTTTCGGCCCGGTCGGCGCTTCCCTACTCTGAGTGTGGGGAACAGCCGGGGGGCTGGCGTGGGGCGCTCTCGACGGTTCTCGATTGAGCGCCCCCGCTCCGCCGGGCCGGGCTTTCGCCGGTCATATCGGCTGCACCGGTCCGCGGCGACGGTTGTTCAGCACGCCGTGGCTCTCCTCGAGGTAGCAGGAGCCGCAGAGCGACTCGTAGGTCACCTCGACGCCGTCGATGGCAACCTGGTCGCCGTCGAAGACGAAGACCCCGTTGACCTGACGGCCGTTGAACACGGCCTTCCGGCCGCAGCGGCAGATGGTCTTGAGCTCCTCCAGGCTGTGCGCCACCTCGAGCAGCCGGCGACTGCCGGGGAACGCGACGGTCTGAAAGTCGGTGCGGATGCCGTACGCCAGCACCGGAACGTTCTCGATGATCGCGATGCGCAGCAGGTCGTCGACCTGGGTTTCGGTGAGGAACTGGGCCTCGTCGACGAGGAGGGCGCTGACGTCCAGGCCGCTCCCGGCGAGGGTGTCGGCGCGGTGCTCCTGGAACAGGGCGTACGCATCCGCCTCGGGGATGAGCAGGAAGTCGACGCCGCGGGTGACGCCCAGGCGGGAGAGGATGCCGCGGTCGCCCTTGGTGTCGATGGACGGTTTGGCCAGCAGCACCCGGTGGCCGCGCTCCTCATAGTTGTAGGCGGCCTGGAGCATGGACGTGCTCTTGCCGCTGTTCATCGCGCCGTATCGAAAATACAGTTTCGCCATTACCGCCGGTACCGCCTCTGCGTTCGTGTGGCGCCTGCTGCTGCCGGATTCAGCGTACTTGGCGGGGAGGGCGCTGCGCGCGCACCCCGAGCGGGGTGGCCGGGGTCGCGGTGGCGGGCAGGGTGTCGGCGGCCGGGTCGACAGGGCGCACGCCGTCGAGTTCGATGGTGAGCGAAGGCCGGCGCACGGTGACCCGCACGGCGCCGAACACCACCCGGATCACGCCGAGGTAGGGCCGCAGCAGCGCGCGCACCTTGCGGGGCGGCAGGTCCAGGGCGGCCTGGATGGTGATGGTGTCGATGTGCGCCGGGGCCGCGGCGGGAAGGCCGGCGCGGAGGCCGCGGGGGCTCTGGCCGAGGTCGGGGCGGATGGCGGCGGCGCGGGGGTTCGTCGGGGTGCCGGGCTGGGTGCGGGTCTGGGTGCGGCGGGGGGTGCCCGTGATCTGCACGACCAGGCTGTGCGGGTCGAAACCGGTGGCGGCGCAGAGGGCGCCGAGCAGCGCCGCGGTGGCGGCGCGTTGTTCGGCGGCGAAGACGGTGGCCCGGTGCTCCGGGTCGGCGACGACGAGCAGGCCGGGGGTGCCGCGTTCGGCCAGGGCGGCGCGTTCCCGAGCGACGACCGAGTCCAGCCAGGTGCGGTCGACTTCGGCCACGAGGGTGCGGCGCACGTCCGCGGCGAGCTGGCCGGCCTGGGCGATGTCGAGGGCGGTGACGGTGCCCGTGTCGAGCAGATCGGTGAGGAACGGGATCACGCCGGACTTCAGGGCGGTGACCTGCTGCTCCACCACGGCGCGGGCCAGCTGGCCGCGGGCCTCCTCGGTGCGGGCGACGATGGCGCGGCGGGCATCCGTTTGATAGAGCTTGATGGACCTGACGATGCGGCGGGAATACGCGGCGCCGGCCGCGGCCGGCGCCAGGATCTGGGTGACCGCGACGATCGCGTACACCGCGGCGGGCACGTCGGTGCGGTAGCTGCCGGACTGCGGAAGGGTGATGGCGATGGCGATGACGCTGGCGATGGCGCCGGAGAGGGCGATCTCCCGCCAGGGCCGGTAGGGTGCCAGGGCGAGAAGCAGCAGGCCGACGCCGATGGGGCCGAAGTCGTCTTGCACGACCTGGTTGCCGCCCCAGCGGCTGGCCGTTTCGAGGAGGTAGCCGAGCACGGCGAGGCTGACCATGACCAGGTGCATCCGGGCGCCGAACGGGGAGTGCGCCGGGCGGGTGGCGATGACCAAGGTCGCGGCGGCGGAGGCCATGGCGATCACGGCGAGGGTGGCCAGGAGGGGGGTGTGCACCTGGTCGGACTGCAGGACGGTGGCGATCACCGAGTAACAGAGCACGACCGCGCCGATGGCGGGGGCCAGCGGCCACGCGGCGAGGGTGCCCAGCGGGTCGAGGCGCTGCTGGGTGGGGCTGCGGCGGGTCACGGGGTGGCCTGATCGGCAGGAGTGTCCGCGAGTGCCGGTGTTGGTGCGGGAGCGGCCGGCGCGGGGGTGGGGGTGGGTGCGGGGGCATTCGCGAGTTGCCCGGTTGCGGACGAGTTGCCCTGCTGTGACGGGGCAAGTGGTCCGGAGGGGGGCAAGTCGGCGGAGAGGGTGGCGGGAACGGGGGCGGGAACGGGGGCGGGGAGGGTGAGCAGCACGGAGGTGCCGGCGCCGGGGCGGGACCAGATCACGACGGTGCCGCCGAGGCGTTCGATGCGTTTGCGCACCGACTGGCGCAGGCCCAGCCGGTCGTTGCCGGTTTCGGCTTCCATGAAACCGCTGCCGGCGTCGAGCACCATCACCGACACGTTCTCGTCGTCGGCGTCGATGACCACTTCGGCGGCGGCGATGCCGGCGTGCTGCAGCACGTTCACGAGGCATTGCTGCACGGCGAGGCCGAGCTCGCGGTCCTGTTCGGCGTCGAGGCGCCCGAGGGCATCCTTCTCGCCGGTGATGTCGACGACGAGGCCGCGGTCCCGGCTGCGGTCGATGGCTCGGTACACGGCGCTGGCCAGCCATCCGTCGCTGCCGGCGGGCGCCGCCGCGGTGCGCTCGTCGACGTGGGTGAGCCAGTCCCGGTCGGCGAGGGTGTGCAGGGTCTCCCGGATGCCGGCCTCGAGGCCGCGGCTGAGCGGGCCGGGCTTGGCGCGGGCCACCGACACGAGCTGGTTGAGGGTGGTGTCGTGCATCAGCGCGATCGCGCGCACGTCGAAGTCGTGCCGGAGGGTGCGGGCCTCGTCGTCCTGCACGGCCCGGTGGATGGCCGGCTGCGCGGCGCGACCGGTGCGGCGGGTAAGGCCGTCGAGCAGCATCACACCCACCAGCATCAGGTAGGTGACGATGGTGAACACGTCGGGCCGGTCGGGCACCGGGGTCTGCGACACGGCGAGGGTGGCGGCGACCTCCGCGAACAGGAAGCCGACCGTGCTCCAGAGCACGCCGACGAGAGCGCCGGAGCCGGCGCCGCCGACCATGATCAGGGCCATCTTGGGCAGGGAGATGAGGAACAGGTCTGACGAGGAGAACACACCGGGCATGCCCAGCACCGCGCCGGTGAACAGGTAGGTGCAGGCGGCGCCGAGCACCAGGTAGGCGATAGTGAGCGGCACCGTGCGCCACTTGGCGAGGACGGCGAGCAGGGCGCCCATGCCGACGATCGCGGCGATGGTGGCCAGCAGCCGGTCAGTGACCGGGGCCATGCTCAGCGCGAGCACCGAGGCGAGCGCGCCGGCCAGGCAGATGACGCCGAACCAGTGGGATGCGCGGGCCAGGGCTCGGCTCAGTGTTGCCTCAACCAGGTGCCCAGGTAACCCAAGTGACATTGCGCCCTCTCCGCCTCCGATTATCTCAGGTGTGCGGGATTCGGCGATCACCCGGGTGGGGGTCAGGTAGTCTTCAGCGCGGGTGGAGGGAATGGTCAGGCGGGGCGGTGGCGCTCGCGCCGGGGCCGCGCAAGGTCGGGCAACTCAAAACAGGGTGGGCGAGATTTCGGGGGGCAGTTCGGCTGCGATCAGGGAGCCGGCGGGCGGCCCATCCGCCCCGGTGGTGGGGCCGACGGGCGCGCCGGTGAGGGCGGTCGAGAGGATGCCGCCGGTGGCGGGGTCTTCGCGGCGGTGGCTGAGGCCGTGCGCGCGCATCAGCGGCTGGATGCGGCCGGCCAGCCACTGGCGGTACTCCTTGGGGGCGTAGCTGCCGCGTTTGAACATCTCCCGATAGCGGGGCAGCAGCTCGGGGTGGTCACGCTCGAGCCACTGGAAGTACCACTCCTTGACCCCGGGCTTGAGGTAGAGCGCGCTGTAGAGAACCCCGGTAGCGCCGGCGGCCTTGGCTTGGCGCATGGCCTCGTCGAGGTGTGCGCGGGTGTCGGTGAGGAACGGGAGGATCGGCATCAGGAACACCGAGCAGTCCATGCCGAGGTTGCGGATGGCGCTGACCGTGGCGAGCCGGGCCTTGGTGGACGGGGTGCCCGGTTCGACGGCCTGCTGCAGCTCGTCGTCGTAGATGGCGATGGACATGGCCAGGTCGACGGGTACCTGGCGGCTGGCCTCCCGGAGCAGGTCGAGGTCGCGGCGCAGCAGGGTGCCTTTGGTGAGGATCGAGAACGGGGTGCCGGAGTCGGCGAGCGCGGCGATGATGCCGGGCATCAACCGGTAGCGGCCCTCGGCGCGCTGGTACGGGTCGGTGTTGGTGCCGAGCGCCACCGGATGCTTGCCCCAGGTGGGCTTGGCGAGTTCTTTGCGGAGGATCTCGGCGACGTTGACCTTGACGATGATCTCGTTGTCGAAGTCCTTGCCGGCGTCGAGGTCGAGGTAGTTGTGGGTGGGGCGGGCAAAGCAATTGTGACTGACAACGCCGTTGGCGACGAAGTCCCCGGTGCCGGTGGTGATGTCGATCATGTCCATGGTGGCGCCGAGGTCTTCGATGGAGACGATTTGCAGCTTGGCGTCGGACTTCACGGCGCGGCCCGCGATGGACAGCTTGCGGTCGATGGCTGGGCCCACCAAGTTGAAGAACCGCGATCGCATCGGAAGGCCACCGGTGACTCGAACACAGCGAACCCCATTCCGCCTCGCCGCTTCCAGCACATGGTCGATACCCAAAGCCGCCATAGACGTCTGAATGTTGTCAAGGATTTCAACGTTCATGTTGCTGATGCGCAGTACCCCTTGGGAGCACGATCCCTCCGCGTCGAAGACCCCGGAGAGATAGCCCGCATGCCAATCGGCGTCGGGTGCTTCAGGCCATTGGATGAGTTTTGTGATCCGTTCGTAGTTGGCAGCCTTGCCCGAATAGATCGAGGCCATGGCCCGTCGGGTTCCGGAAGCTACAGCGAACGGGCGAGTCTGCGTCAGCACACCCTCCTGCTCAAGAAATAGGCGCGACCGGTTGAGGGCTTCCACATCGGCCAGCGCAAGCCTGAACAACCGCACTTTACTTCCGCCACCGGATCGCCTTGGGTAATCCCGGGAGATCATCATCCCGTCGCCTCGGATCATTCCGGTGAGATACCCGCGGCGGTAGTCGGGTTTGAAGTATTGGGGCTGCGTAGTTTCCGTCAGCCCGTTGAGTCCGAAACCAGTCAGCTTGTTGTTCGGCGTCAGGTAGGGACGCTGGTCCGCGCCGCTCATGGCGCCGGTGACGTACTTCCAGCCACGCTCAGTAAGGAAGCGGTGGTCGCCGCTGGCGACGATCTCGGTGCCGTCGCCGAGGGTGATCCGATAGCCGCGCTTGCGGGTGTTCCAGGCGGCGAGAACGGTGGTCTCTATATAACGTCGGTAGACGCCCTCGGTGCGGGTACCGATGATGGCCTCGCCTACACGCACTTCCCAGAGCGGCTTCTGCCGGCCGTCCGCCATCAGGATGAGGGTTTCCGGGCTCAGGCAGTAGGTGCACGCATGGGAGCAGCCCCGGTAGGGGTTGATGGTCCAGCCGAAGGGCATGGCGCTTTGGCCGGGCACCCGGTTGAGGGCTGACTTGGCGAGTACCTCGTGGAAGGTGATGCCGTCGAACTCGGGGGTGCGCACGCTGCGCACGAGGTTGTTCAGCCGTGCCAGTCCCGGGAGCGCCCCGGCCTGCTCGGTTGTCAGTTCCTGTCCACTCCAGCGCATGCGTCAAGTCGAACACATGTTCGAGTCGGATGCAAGCGCGGCGCGGTCGGCATCCGCTGAGGTGACGCGCGGGCAAGGCGCCGCTCCGCTGGTGGCGCGCCACCCGCGAAGCGGCGCCTGACCCGCGCAGCTCGTTGCGGCTGCCGGTTGGCCCGGAATCGCCCGTGCCGAGGGGGCGGGCGGCTAGGGGGTGGGCGGGGCGGACTCCAGGCCGAGGGGCTTGGTGCGGGGCATGTAGAAGGCCGCGGCAACGGTGGCGACCGCGGTGATCGCGAGCGCCAGGAACACGGCGGACGAGGCGGCCGTGATCGCCTCGGGGTCGTGGCCGGCGTTGCCGGGCAGCGCGTAGATGGCGTTGGCGACGGCGCCGAAGATGGCCACTCCGACGGCGCTGCCGATGGATCGGGAGAACATGTTGGTTCCCGTGACGACTCCACGTTCGTCCCAGCCGACGCTGGACTGGGCGGCGATCATCGACGGGGTCGCCACCAGGCCCAGTCCGAGGCCGATCACGAAGCAGGACAGGGCAACGGTGGCGACGGCGGGCGTGGCGGCGGTGAGCGCCAGGGTCGCGGTGCCGATCACGGTGATGGCCATGCCGATCAGCACCGTGGTGCGGAATCCGATCCGCAGGTAGAGCCGGCCGGACTGCGACGCGGCAATGGGCCAGCCGATCGTCAGGGCCGCGACGGCGAGCCCGCCGAGGATGGGAGTGACGCCCAGCGAACCCTCCAGGTAGGTCGGCACGAACGACGACAGCCCCAGCATGATGGCGCCCACGCCCAGACCGATCAGCGAACTCGTGAGCACCACCCGGCGCGAGAACACCCACATCGGCAGCACCGGTTCAGCCGCGCGGCGCTCGGCGAAGACGAAGGCGACCAGCAGCAGCGCGCCGATGGTGAAGACGCCGATGCTCTGCGGGGAGGCCCACGCCCAGGCCTGTCCGCCCTCGAGCACCGCCAGGAGCAGGGCGCTCAACGCGAGCATCAGCAGGGTCGCGCCGAGGTAGTCCACCTTGTGGGTGCGGTGCTCGACGGTCTCGTGGAAGGTGCGCATCAGCATCCAGGCCGCCAAAAGGCAGAGGGGGATGTTGATGAAGAAGATCCAGCGCCACGACGAGAATTCGGCGAACACCCCGCCGAGGGTCGGCCCGACCACGGAGGACACCGCCCAGACGCTGGCGAGGTAACCCTGGGTCTTCGCGCGCTCGGCCACGGTGTAGATGTCGCCGGCGATGGTGACCGACATCGGCAGGATCGCGCCGGCGCCCAGGCCCTGGACGGCCCGGAAGGCGATCAGCGCGGGCATGCTCCAGGCGAAGCCGCACAGGATGGAGCCGAGCAGGAAGATCCCGATGCCGAACAGGAGGATGGGCTTGCGCCCGATGACATCGGACAGCTTCGCGTACACCGGCACCGACACGGCCTGCGCGAGCAGGTAGATCGAGAACAGCCACGGGAACTGCGAGAAGCCGCCGATGTCCTTCACGATGGAGGGCACCGCGGTGGCGAGGATCGTCGACTCGATGGCGACGAGACCGGTCGTCAGCATGAGGGCGATGAGGATGGGCCCGCGTTCGGATCGGAAGCCGACGTCCCTTCTCTCGACACTCATCGGATGGACATTGCCCGGGTGTCGTTTTGGAAGGTCACTTTGGTCCCAAGTCCTGCGCGCCGCCGACTATTCCGGATTTTTCGCGATTCACCTGGGCCCTTGGCGGCGGGCGGGCATCCGCCGGCCCGCGGGGGTGCTTGCAGTGGCGTGACATCTGCGCAACCCCTGACTGTTGTGGAGTCCGACTTCTATAGTCATGGGCATGACCTCCTCGCACCGTGATGTCGAGCTTGGCCGGGCCAAGCGCTCAGGCGCTCAGGCGCTAGGCGCTCAGGCGCTCAGGCGCTCAGGCGCTCAGGGTCAACTGCTCCGGAGCGGGGGACCCGATCGGGCCGGAAGGTTGGTTCTCGCGCGCTGGATCGTCACCTGGATGAGGGTTTGTCCCAGCTCGCGGCTGTAGGCATCCACCCCGACCGTCAACTGGCCGCAGCACCAGAGGCTGTGCGGGCTGAGCGGGTTCCGGTCGACGATCGCCGGCGCACCGAAGCGCTCGCGCAGCTCCGCGGTCAGGGAGGCGTACCCGGGCGGGAACGTCTGGTCGCGTGCTTGAGGCTTCCAGCACGCAGAAACGCACGGCCGTGCCGCTGCGTGGGTCGGACGTCCACGTGCCCCACAGGTCCAGCTGGGCCGTGCGCCAGCGGCCGACTCGCACCATCCGCTCCCGTGCCTGATGCGCAACCAGGACCTCACAGCCGTGCTCCCTCAAATAGGCGGCGGCCTCCTCCTCGGACGCGGGCCATTCACCGCCCAATAGCGAGTCCACGAAGTCGATGATCGAAACGGATTCGTTCGAGGCGAGCGTCATCGGCTGCCCCCTCGGTCGTGACAACTGAGCACCTTCATAGCCGGCTTCCCCTCGGGCGAGCGAGCTTGCTGCTGAGATTCGCTCAGGATTATTCCAGCTGAGGCCCTCGTGCTTATCAACGGTCGGCGCGGGACGAATGCCCTGATGCAGGCACATCCGTCAAGGGAGTGACCGAAAATCGCGTCTCACCATATGGTCGGGGAATGAAACGCATCACCTACAACGGCCAGTCCCTGATCACCGGCACCGGAGTCTCTGACGCATTGGTGAACTACGTAGCCCATGTGGCAGCGATGGCCGCCGCGGTGGCGATCGATATCCCCGTCCTGGAGCCGAACAACACGGTGGTTCCGCACACGCTGCTCCTGAGCGCAGCGACCCAGCTCGAAGTGGCCGGCGTCGACGGCGTCACGGGCGCGGAGGAGAGCGAGCGGTTCCCCGTGCCGGCGCTGCCGCCGGTTGGCGGTCAAGCCAGCCCGATCGACAGCGCCGACATCGCGGCGAACGCACCGGTCATCGACGAAGATCCGATGGGTCTGATCGCGGTTCCTGAACCGTACTAGGGGGTGAGCCGGCCGGTGACGGGCTAGGCCCGACTGTGCAGGGTGATCTGGTAGCCGTCGGGGTCGGCGAAGGTGAACGTGCGGCCGAACGGGCCGTCGATCGGGTCGGACGTGATGGTGACGCCATCGGCGAGGAGGGTGTCGTGGACCGCCTGCGCATCGGGGGTGTGCAGCCAGACGCCGATGCCGAGGCCGAGTTGGGGCACCGAGTCCAGGTCGACGCCGGGCAGCGGCGAGCGCAGGGCGAATGCCGCCGGCGTGGTGCGGAAGTCGACCGCGTGGGGCGGGCCGGCCTGGCGGGTGAACCCGAGGTACTTCTCGTAAAACGCGGCCGATGGCGGCAGGTCGCGGACCTGCAGGGAGATGAAGCCGGGGCCGGATGACGTCATGGGATGCTCCTTGGTGTCAGATAGCTGACATGGTCAAGTGTATGTCAGAATACTGACATGAGTCAAGACGGTTCGGGAATCCAGTTGAAGACGTCTCTGGGCTACCTGGTGAAACAGGTCTCGAGCGTGCTGCGCTCGGAGATGGAAGCCGCCCTTCGCCCCCTCGGCATGACGATCACGCACTACTCCTGCCTGGAGTTGTTGCTCCAGCGGCCGGGGCTGTCGAACTCCGATCTGGCGCGCGGCACGTTCGTCACCCGGCAGTCGATGAACATCGTGCTGCAGAGCCTGGAGAGCGACGGGCTGGTCACCCGGCTCGACCGGCCGATCTCCGGGCGGGTGCTGCCCACCGAGTTGACCCCGGCTGGGCGGGAGCGCCTCCGGCTGGCCAGCGCCGCGGTCAAGGCCGTCGAGGACCGGATGAAGGGGTCGCTGAGCGCCCAGGAGGAGACCGTGTTGCGCGACCTGCTGCACCGGTGCGCGCGGTCATTGCGGGACGAGGATGCGTCGGCGTGACGCCGCGCCGCGGGGCCGGCCCGAGGTGCTGGGGGCTGAGGTACCGGGGCTGAGGTACCGGGGGGCGAGGTTCCGGGGGGCGAGGTGCCGGGGGGGCGAGGTGCCGGGGGCCGGGGTACGCGGGTGGGGCGCCGTTACGCGGGTGGCGCGCCACCCGCGTAACGGCGTGGGACCCGCGCGAGGCGCCTCGGCTGCGTTGCGGCGTGGGATCCGCGCCTCTACGTTCGCGGAAGCGGGCGCGTGACTTAGGCGGTCAGGTGCAGGGTCGCGGCGGTTCGGGCGAGGGAGGCGGCCGCTGCGGCGGGGTCCTCGGAGAGCTTGGTGCCCAGGCTCGGGATCATCTCGCGCAGCTGCGGCTCCCAACGGGAGTACTCCCCCGGGAAGCAGAGCTTGAGCAGGTCGACCATGATCGGCGCCGCGGTGGATGCTCCGGGCGACGCCCCGAGCAGGCCCGCGATGCTGCCGTCGGCGGAGGTGATGACCTCGGTGCCGAACTGCAGGATGCCGCCAAGCTTGGCATCCTTCTTCATCACCTGCACGCGCTGGCCGGCGGTGATCAACTCCCAGTCCTTGCCCTGCGCGGTGGGCATGAACTCCCGCAGCGCCTCGATCTTGGCCGCACGGGAGGCGAAGACCTCACCGATCAGGTACTTCATCAGGCCGAAGTTGTTCTTGGCCACGGCGAGCATCGGCACCAGGTTGTGCGGCCGCACCGAGAACGGCAGGTCGAACCAGGTGCTGCGCTTGAGGAACTTGGGGTTGAAGCCGGCGAACGGGCCGAACAACAGCGAGGTTTCGCCATCCACCACCCGGGTGTCCAGGTGCGGCACCGACATCGGCGGGGCGCCCACGGCGGCCTTGCCGTAGACCTTGGCCTGGTGCTGGGCCACGACCGCCGGGTTGGACGTGCGCAGGAACTGGCCGCTGATCGGGAAGCCGCCGAAGCCCTTGATCTCGGGGATGCCGCTCTTCTGCAGCAGCGCAAGCGCTCCCCCGCCTGCGCCGACGAACACGAAACGGGCCTCAACAGTGTTGACGTACCGGCCGACCAGGCTGAGCAGCTTGATCTTCCAGCTGCCGTCGTCCTGCTGCTTGAGGTTGGTGACCTGCTGGTTGACGTGCACCTTGACGCCGCGTTCCTTCAGCGAGTCGAAGAGGTAACCGGTGAGGGCGCCGAAGTCCACGTCGGTGCCCGACACCATCCGGGTGGCGGCGATCTTCTGCCTGGGCGTGCGCTTCTTGGTGATCAGTGGGGTCCACTTCCCGATCACAGCCGGGTCCTCGCTGTACTCCATGCCCGCGAAGAGGGGCTCGCCGGCAAGTGCGTCCCGGCGCTTGCGCAGGTAGTCCACGTTGGAAGCGCCGTGCACGAAGGTCATGTGCGGGGTGGAGTTGATGAACTTCTCCGGCTCGGGCAGCACACCGGTTTCCACGAGATGCGCCCAGAGCTGACGGCTGATCTGGAACTGCTCGTTGATGACGACGGCCTTCTCGGCCGTCACCGAGCCATCCGGCGCCTGCGGCATGTAATTCAGTTCGCACAACGCCGCGTGGCCGGTACCGGCGTTGTTCCACGGGTTGGAGCTCTCCTGAGCGAGCTCGCCGAGACGCTCAAAGACCTGAATGTTCCAGTCCGGCTGCAGTTCGCTGAGCAGTGTGGCGAGAGTGGCGCTCATTATGCCCCCGCCAATCAGGGCAACATCGACCTTGTCTGAATTCACGATCTAACTCTATCTCGCGTCACCGGGGCTCTTGCCGGGCCGGGCGGCGGCCACGGCGCGCAGGATAAGGTTGCCAAATGCACTCGACCGGAAGCCGCTTAGGACTGTCCCTTGGCATGATCGCCCTTGCCGCCCCCATCGTGGCGCTGGGCCTGTTCATCGGCACATTCGCGGCCGCGTCGGTCAACCCGGCGGCCGATCCCAACCCGCTCACCGGGCTGTCGTTCTACTCGAACCCGAAGTCCACCGCCGCCATCGCCGCCGCGGCCGCCGCGGAGACCGACCCGGACTCGGCAGAGGCCGCCACCCTGGCCAAGATCGCCGAGCAGCCGGCCGCGATCTGGCTGCTGCCGGAGAAGTTCCCGCTCGAGACCGTGCAGGCCGACGTCGCCAAGTTCGCGGCCGCCGCGGCCACGGCCGGCGAGGAGCCCGTCTTCGTCATCTACGGTATTCCCGACCGCGACTGCGGCAACCACTCCACCGGTGGCCTGTCGGAGACCGACTATCCCATCTGGGTGTCCGCGATCGCGGCGGCCCTCACGACCAGCCCGGCCGTGGTCATCCTCGAACCGGATGCGCTCGCGCTGGCCACGGAGTGCGGCAATGTGCCCCAGCGGGTGGAGCAGATCCAGCAGGGCGTGGCCACCTTCGCCAGCACCATCGCCACCGTGTACCTCGACGCGGGCCACTCCGACTGGGTCGACGCGGCCACCATGGCCGACCTGCTCAACCGGGCCGGCGTGCAGCAGGTGCGCGGCTTCGCCACCAACGTCTCCAACTACAACTCCAACGCCGCCGAGCAGAAGTTCGGCGAAGCCGTCTCCGCGCTCACCAACGATGCGCACTTCATCGTCGACACCTCCCGCAACGGCAAGGGCACCAACGGCGAGTGGTGCAATCCCACCGGGCGCGCCATCGGGGTCACCCCGGAGGTCAGCACCGACGAGGGCCTCCGCGACGCCTACCTCTGGGTGAAGCTGCCCGGGGAAAGCGACGGCACCTGCAACAACGGCCCCGCCGCCGGCGAGTGGTGGAACGAGCGCGCGTTGCAGCTCGCCGACGCCGCCGGATGGTAACCGTCCCCCATTTTCCCTGACGAGCGCCGGAACGCGTATGATTCTCAGGTATGTCGTCGTCTGGGGAAACACGTAGGGTCGCGGTGATCATCGAAGATGATGCGGACATCCGTCATCTGCTCGAAGCAGTGCTCACACAGGCAGGATTCGACGCCATCGCGACGAGCAATGGCCTCGACGGGGTGCGCGCGGTGCGCGCGTACGACCCGATCGTGACGACGCTCGATGTGAGCATGCCGGGCATGGACGGTTTCGAGACCGCCAAGCGAATCCGGGAGTTCAGCTCCACGTATCTCGTGATGCTCACCGCCCGCGACGAGGAGATCGACACCCTGCAGGGGCTCGAAGCCGGCGCGGATGACTACCTCACCAAGCCGTTCCGGCCGCGCGAGCTGCGCGCCCGCATCGACGCCATGCTGCGCCGCCCGCGGCTGGGCTCGGCGCAGGCCGACGCATGGATCGAGCGTGCGCTCGGGGTGTCAGTCGACGTGAGCCGGTCGGTGCAGCTGCTGGAGGCGATGGGTCGTGCGCGATTCCAGCGCGGCGACTTCGGGGGATCGGTCGCCACGTTC
>NZ_JAODBG010000099.1 GCF_025463825.1 Cryobacterium sp. | reverse complement strand
CTACAAAACACCAACCCAAGCCCTCACCGAGTTCACCAGCACGCTACACACCACCACAACCACCCCGGCAGCGGCCTAATAAAATGATCAGGAACAGTGTCCAGCACGAGCGGGTCACCCCAGCCGACAGCATCCTTGTAAACGCACTATTTCCTTATTTGCGTGCGATGCATCAGGCCCGCTCGTGGCCGCTAGGTGTTCTGCGGGAAGCCCAGGTTGATGCCGCCGTGGCTGGGGTCGAGCCAGCGCGCGGTGACGGCCTTCTCGCGGGTGTAGAAGTTGATGCCGGCGGGGCCGTAGGCCTTGGCGTCGCCGAAGAGGGAGTCCTTCCAGCCGCCGAACGAGTGGTACGCGACTGGCACCGGGATCGGCACGTTGATGCCGACCATGCCCACCTGCACCTCGTGCTGGAACCGGCGGGCCGCGCCGCCGTCGTTGGTGAAGATCGCGGTGCCGTTGCCGTACCGGCTGGCGTTGATGATCGCCACGCCGTCGGTGTAGCTGGCCACCCGCAGCACGCTGAGCACCGGGCCGAAGATCTCGTCCTGGTAGACGGCCGAGTCCAGGCTCACCTTGTCGAACAGGGTCGGGCCGAGCCAGAAACCGGATGCCTCACCGTTCACCTCGATGCCGCGGCCGTCGATGACCACATCCGCGCCGTCCTTCTGAGCAATGTCGACGTAGCCGGCGACCTTGTCGCGGTGCGCCTCGGTGATCAGCGGACCCATGTCGCAGCCACGCATGCCGTCGCCCACCGTGAGACCGGCGACCCGTTCGGCGATCTTGGCCACGAGCTCGTCGGCCACGGGTTCCACCGCCACGATCGCGCTGATGGCCATGCACCGCTCCCCCGCCGAGCCGAAGCCGGCGTTCACCGCGGCGTCCGCGGCCAGGTCAAGGTCCGCATCCGGCAGCACCAGCATGTGGTTCTTGGCGCCGCCGAGGGCCTGCACCCGCTTGCCGTTGGCTGCTGCCGTCTCGTAGATGTATTTGGCGATCGGGGTGGAGCCGACGAACGAGATGGCCTGCACGTCGGGGTTGACCAGCAGGGCGTCGACGGCCTCCTTGTCGCCGTGCACCACGTTGAGCACACCATCGGGCAGGCCGGCCTCGGTCATCAGGGCCGCGAGCCAGTTGGCGGCGGACGGGTCCTTCTCGCTGGGCTTGAGGACAACACAGTTGCCGGCGGCGATGGCGATGGGGAAGAACCAGAGCGGCACCATGGCGGGGAAGTTGAACGGGCTGATGATGCCGACCACGCCGAGCGGCTGCCGGAGCGTGTAGACGTCGACGCCGGTGGAGACGTTCTCGGAGAATTCGCCCTTGGCCAGGTGCGGCAGGCCGAGCGCGAACTCGACGACCTCGAGGCCGCGGGCGATCTCGCCGAGGGCGTCGGAGGTGACCTTGCCGTGTTCGTTGGTGAGGATGTCGGCGAGTTCGCCCTTGCGGGTGTTGAGCAGCTCGCGGAAGGTGAACATCACCGCCTGGCGTTTGGCGATGGAGGCGTCGCGCCAGCCGGGGTAGGCGGCCTGGGCCGAGGCGACGGCGGTGTCGACATCGGCGGCGGAGGCCAGGGACACGAGGCGCTGCACTGCGCCGGTGGCCGGGTTGTACACGGGAGCGGTGCGGGTGGAGGTGCCGGCGCCGATGGCGCCGTCGATCCAGTGGCGAAGGACGGGAAGGTCGGTCATGTCAGTCGATTCTCTTGGGGTGAGGTCCGTGGATCGAGCTTGTCGAAATTCGGTTAAGAGGTCTCGGCAAGCTCGACCAGCGATCGGGGGTGGGGGTCAGAGAAGGTCGAGGGCCAGGACCTCGTCGTAGATGGCGAGGGCTTCGGCGACCTCGGAGTCGGTGACCACGCAGGGCGGCACCACGTGGATGCGGTTGTCCTGCACGAACGGCACCAGGTTGCGGGCAAGCAGCTCGGCCTTGATCCTGCCCATCACGGCGGCCGGCACAGCCTGCCGGGTCTGTCGGTCGGCCACCAGTTCGATCGCCCAGAAGACGCCCTCACCGCGCACCTCCCCGATGATCGGGTATTTGGCCTTCAGTGCTTCCAGCCCGGGGCCGATCGCCTCGGCACCGATCCGGGCGGCGTTGGCGACGATGCCCTCGTCCTCCATGGCGTCCAGCGCGGCCACGATCGAGGCCATCGCCAACGGATGCCCGCTGTAGGTGAGCCCGCCGGGGAATACCGTGCTGTCGAAGTCCGCGGCGATCGCGTCTGAGATGATCACACCGCCGACCGGGACGTAGCCGGAGTTGACGCCCTTGGCGAAGGTGATCAGATCGGGCACCACCCCGGAGCCCTCGAACGCGAACCAGCGCCCGGTGCGGCCGAAGCCCACCATCACCTCGTCGAGGATCAGCAGGATGCCGTACCGGTCGCAGAGCTCCCGCACCCCGGCGAGGTAGCCCGGCGGCGGCATCAGCACGCCGGCGGTGCCGGGGATGGATTCGAGCAGCACGGCCGCGATCGAGGTGGCGCCCTCGCTCTGGATGACCCGCTCCAGGTGGTGCAGCGCCCGCTCGCTTTCCTGTTCGGGCGTCGTCGCCCAGAACTCGCTGTGGTAGAGGTAGGGGCCGAAGAAATGCACGTGGCCGCGGGCGAATTCGTTGGGGATGCGCCGCCAATCGCCGGTCGCGACGATGGCCGCGCCGGTGTTGCCGTGGTACGAGCGGTAGGTGGAGAGCACGGTGTCGCGCCCGGTGTGCAGGCGGGCCATCCGGATGGCGTTCTCGTTGGCATCCGCACCGCCGTTGGTGAAGAAGACCTTGTTGAAGCCGGCCGGCGCCCGGTCGACGATGCGTTTGGCGGCCTCGCCGCGGGTGAGGTTGGCGGTGGCCGGGGCGATGGTGGTGAGCAGCTGGGCCTGGTCGATGATGCCCCTGACCACGGCCGGATGCTGGTGGCCGATGTTCACGTTGACGAGCTGGCTGGAGAAGTCGAGGTAGGTACGTCCCTCGTGGTCCCAGACGCGGCAGCCGAGGCCGCCGGCGATCACGAGCGGGGTGAGGGCGCCCTGGGCCGACCAGGAGTGGAAGACGTGGTCCTTGTCGAGCCGGGCGGTGCGTTCGTTCAGGCCGAGCTCGGTGCTGGTGTCGGTGCTGGTGTCGGTCACGATGCTTCAGTTCCTTCGCGGTCTGCCCCGCACAGCGGCGGGGTGATGGGAACCGGGCGGCGGCGGCGGGCCGCCGCCCGGTCACGGTTCAACTACTCGCCACCCTCCTTCAGGGTGACCTCGATCGGAGCCCAGTCGGCACCCTTCACGTCGACGCCGTCCTCGGTGAGTTCGGCCAGGGCCTTCTGCACGTACTCGTTGGAGTACGCCGTCTCGGGCGGGTCCGTGGTGATGATGGTGCCACCGGTTTCGTTCTTCGTGTTCATGGCGATGTCGACCGTGTTGGCCCAGGCGGCTTCGTCGATCAGGCCGACGCCGTTCTCGGACGGGAAGATCAGTTTGCTGACCTCGTTGGTCATCCAGAGCTGGTGCCCGGCGGGCAGGGCCGAGCCGGCGTCGGCCACGATGGTCGCGGCGTCTTCGGGGTTCTCGCCGGCGTAGATCCAGCCCTTGATCGACGCCTTGATGAAGTCGACGGTCTGCTCCGCGTAGTCTTCGTCGTCGGCGAGCTTGTCGGCGTTGGCCCAGATGGCGTCCTGAAGCATCGCGGTGCCCTCGTCGTTCCAGTCGATGACGTTGAGGTCGTCCGGCTGGTAGAGCTCACCGGTGTCGGGATTGATGGTCTCCAGGACCTGCGCGTACTCGTTGTAGGTCATCGCCTGGGCCGCGTCGATGTCGCCGGCGAGGAAGGCGTTCATGTCGAACGCCTGCTGCACGAGGCTGATGTCGTCCACCTCGACGCCGGCTTTCTGCATGCCGGCGAAGAGCTCCCACTCGTTGCCGTAGCCCCAGCTGCCCACGTTCCTGCCGGCCAGGTCGGCCGGGCTGGTGATGTTCTTGTCCGTGAACGAGATCTGGGTGGTCGCGCTGCGTTCGAAGATCTGGGCCACGTTGGTGATGTTGGCGCCCTGTTCGATGGAGCCGAGCACCTTGGGCACCCAGGAGATGGCGTAGTCGACGTCGCCGGACGCGAGCACGTCCTGCGGCACGATGTCTGCCCCGCCCTCGGCGATGGTCACGTCGAGGCCTTCCTCTTCGTAATACCCCTGGTCGACGGCCGCGTAGTAGCCGGCGAACTGGGCCTGGGCCACCCACTGCAGCTGCAGGGTGACCGGAGTGAGGTCGCCGCTGGCGGAGTCCTCGGTCGGGTCGGCGTCGCTTCCGGCGCTGCATCCGGTCAGAACGAGTGCGCTGGCCGCGGCGACGGCGCCAACCGTGCCCA
>NZ_JAODBG010000064.1 GCF_025463825.1 Cryobacterium sp. | reverse complement strand
CGTCGACCATCTCGTGGTACTTCTCGGAGACCGAGATGTCGGCGAACGGCACGCCGTAGACGCGCTCGACGTCGTACGGGGAGAACAGGTACATGTCCTCGTTGTTCTTGGCCAGCTCGAAGGTGATATCGGGGATGACCACACCGAGGGAGAGGGTCTTGATGCGGATCTTCTCGTCGGCGTTCTCCCGCTTGGTGTCGAGGAAGCGCATGATGTCCGGGTGGTGCGCCTGCAGGTACACCGCACCGGCGCCCTGACGGGCACCGAGCTGGTTGGCGTAGCTGAAGGAGTCTTCGAGCAGCTTCATGACGGGGATGATGCCGCTGGACTGGTTCTCGATCTGCTTGATCGGCGCGCCGGATTCACGGATGTTGGAGAGCAGCAGGGCCACGCCGCCGCCGCGCTTGGACAGCTGCAGCGAGGAGTTGATGCCGCGGGAGATGGACTCCATGTTGTCTTCGATGCGGAGCAGGAAGCAGGAGACGAGCTCGCCGCGCTGGGCCTTGCCGGAGTTGAGGAAGGTGGGGGTCGCGGGCTGGAAGCGGCCGGCGATGATCTCCTCGACGAGAGCGATCGCGAGCTCTTCGTCACCCTGGGCCAGGCCGAGGGCGCTCATCACGACGCGGTCCTCGAAGCGCTCGAGGTAACGCTTGCCGTCGAACGTCTTGAGCGTGTAGGAGGTGTAGTACTTGAACGCGCCGAGGAAGGTCTGGAAGCGGAACTTCTTCGAGTAGGCGAGGTCGTTGAGCTTGGTGATGAACTCGAAGCTGTACAGGTCGAGCACGGCCTGCTCGTAGTACTCCTTCTCCACCAGGTAGTCGAGGCGCTCGCGCAGGGAGTGGAAGAACACCGTGTTCTGGTTCACGTGCTGCAGGAAGAACTCCCGGGCAGCTTCGCGGTCCTTGTCGAACTGGATCTCACCGTCGGGGCCATACAGGTTGAGCATGGCGTTGAGGGAGTGATAGTCCATGTCGAGGCCTGACGGCGGGCTGATCGGGGTGACCTTCACGGCTGTTGCTTCCAAAATTCTTCCAATCCATCGTGAACGGTGGCTACATCGTCCGGGGTGCCGAATACTTCAAAGCGATAGAGATGGGGCACGCCGCACTTTCGCGCGATGATGTCCCCGGCGAGGCAGAAGGCCTCACCGAAATTCGTGTTGCCGGCGCCGATCACGCCGCGCAGGAGTGAACGGTTCCGCTCGTCGTTCAGGAAGCGGATGACCTGGCGCGGCACGGCCGGCCCGAGGTTTCCGCCGCCGTAGGTGGGTACGACGAGCACGAACGGATGCTCCGCCACGAGCGGCGCATCCTTCGGGTAGAGCGGGATGCGGGCGGCCGGCCGGCCGAGCTTCTCGACGAACCGGGCGGTGTTGCCCGAGATGCTCGAGAAGTAGATGATGTCGACCACACCGGCGGCGGTGCCGGTGGCGGACTCGCGAGTGGAATCAGCCTGGAGCAGCATGGGTCCCCTTTACGTGCGAGCTGTGCGGTCGGCGCCCCCAGGCGCGGAGTGATTACGCCAGGCGGGCGGCGAGCTCGTTGATCTTGTCGGGGCGGAAGCCCGACCAGTGGTCCTCGTCGGTGATGACGACGGGTGCCTGCAGGTAGCCGAGCGCCTTGACGGCCTCGAGTGCGTTCTCATCGGCGGACAGGTCGAGGATGTTGTACTCGATGCCCTTGTTGTCCAGGGCGCGGTACGTCGCGGTGCACTGCACGCAGGACGGCTTGGTGTAAACGGTGATTGCCATCTGAAGAGGCCTCTCGTGTCGTTCTCGTCGTTCATGACCGTGGCAAAGCTGTGCAAAACCCGTGGTGAAGACGTGATGGAAATGTGTTGGAAATGCACTCGAAAAGTGCGAAGTTCTTTGTGAAGCGTTGTGCGATTGCTTGGACTTCAATACTACATCTAGTGATCCCGGATGGGAACGGCCACTACATGCGGGAATTACAATTATGTACTTATCCACCGACATTCCACTGGTTGTCAACAGGCCGAAGCCGGCGAAAGCCGCAGAATCCCGCGGTGCCGGCCCAAGTTATCCACAGGTCGCCGAGGTTGCGGATTTCCCCCTGTGGAATTCGTCGCCGGGCGCGTCGGCCGCGCCGGGCCCTAGCCGCCGGAGGGGAACGGATCGTGCGGGGGTGCCGTCGACGACCGGACGACGAGTTCCGGCACCATGGGTGGCACACCCGGCGATTCCTCGTCGGCGAGCACGGCCAGCAGGGTGAAGAGGATGTCCCGGCCCAGGCTGTCGAAGTCCTGGCGCATGGTGGTCAGCGGCGGGGCGAAGAACGCCGACTCCGGGATGTCGTCGAAGCCGATCACGCTGACGTCGGCCGGCACCGCGAACCCGTGCCCCGCGAGGGCGTGCACCAGGCCGAGCGCCATCTGATCGTTGCCGGCGAACACCGCGGTGAAATCTAGCGGTGCCCCCTGCTGGGCCAGTGCGGTGCCGAACCGGAATCCGCTCGCCGGCGACCAGTCCCCCACCATCGGTTCGAGCGCGACCAGCCCACGCGCCGCCAACTCGTCGCGCCAACCGCGCACGCGCTCGATCGCATCCATCGAATCGGCGGGGCCGGCCAGATGGCGGATGCGGGTGTGCCCGAGGCCCGCGAGATGCGCCACGGCGGCCCGCGCCCCCCGGTACTGGTCGATCGCCACACTGTGGAAACCGCTGCGCCCACTGGGATCGACCGCGATCAGCGGTACGCCCAGCTCGATGCCCTGCACGGTGTCCAGCGCATCCCGGTGGGCGGCGATCAGCACGATCGCCTCCACGTTCTGCCGCAACAGCAGTTCCACCGCCGACCGCAGGGAGTCCGGGTCCGATTTCAGCATGCTGGCCATGCTCACCGCGTACCGGGACGACCGAGCCGCCTCGTTGAAATGCAGCACGGCGCTGGACGGGCCGTAGTCGGGCCCGCCCGTCGTGATCAGGCCGATGGTGCGTGAACGCCGGGTGACGAGCGCCCGAGCCGCGGGCGACGGCCGGTAGTTGAGGGCCGCGATGGCCTTCTCCACCCGCTGCCGGGTGGCGGGCCGCACATTGGGCAGGTCGTTGAGCACCCGGGAGACCGTCTGGTGCGACACCCCCGCGAGCCGGGCCACGTCGAAGATCGTCGCGACGCGCGTCTTCTCATCGTTGGTCACAACCACCTCCTGCGGCCGGTGCGGCCGCACCGACGCGCGACATCCTGCTCACTACCATTCTCTCGACTGCGACGGGCCCGCATTACCGCCGCAGAGTCGTCAAGAGTCGCTGCAGCACGATGAAGACCAGCAGCAGGGCGCCGATGACGATCTTCGTCCACCAGGAGCTCAGGGTACCCTCGAAGCTGATGATGGTCTGGATGATGCCGAGCACCAGCACGCCGAGCACTGAGCCGAGGATGAACCCGGACCCGCCCGTCAGCAGGGTGCCGCCGATCACGACGGCGGCGATCGCATCCAGCTCCATGCCCACCGCGGTGAGACTGTAGCCGGAGAGGGTATAAAAGGTGAAGAGCACCCCGCCGAGCGCGGAGCAGAACCCGCTGATCACGTACACGAGCACCCGGGTGCGGGCCACGGGCAGGCCCATCAGCATCGCGGACTGGCCGCCGTTGCCGATGCCGTAGACCGTGCGGCCGGTGCGGGTGTAGTGCAGGACGAAGAAGGCGATGGCCACCACGATCACCGCGATTATCACGCTCGGCGTGATCGCCAGGCCCGGGCCCAGCGGAATCCGGGTTTGCGCCATGTCGACGAAGAACGGGTCCGTGATGGAGATCGAGTTGAGGCTGATCACGTAGCAGAGCCCACGGGCCAGGAACATCGCCGCCAGGGTGGCGATGAAGGGTTGGATCTCGAAGTAGTGGATGACCAGGCCCACCAGCATCCCGAGGGTGGAACCGACCACCAGCACGATGGCGATCACCACCAGTGGGGGCCAGCCCGCCCGCAGCAGGAACGCGGCGATCATGGTCGACAGGGCCACGACGGACCCCACCGACAGGTCGATCCCGCCGGTGAGGATCACGAAGGTCATCCCTACCACGAGCACCAGCAGGAACGAATTGTCGATCAGGAGGTTGAGCAGCATCTGCACGGAGAGGAACCCGCGGTACCGCGTGGCGCCCACGCCCCACATGGCGATGAGCAGGATCAGGGTGACGAGCACCGGGGTGTACCGGGAACCGAGGTTGAAGCGGCCTCGGGGGCGCACGAATCCGGGTCGGGCCGTGGGCTTGTCGATGGTGCGGATGCTCATGAGAGGACCCCTCCGGTGGATGTCGTGACGGGTCGGCGCCGGTCGGGTCGGCGCCGGTCGGGCCGGCGACGAAGCGACCCGAGACGCGTCTGCAGGGCCGGCGACTGGAGCAGGCACACGATGATCACCACGAGCGCCTTGAACACCAGCGTGATCTCCGGAGCGATCCCCACGGTGTACACGGTCGTGGTGAGCGTTTGGATGATCGCGGCGCCGATCAGGGTGCCGCCGAGGGAGTAGCGCCCGCCGGCCAGGGAGGTGCCGCCGATGACCACGGCGAGGATGGCGTCCATCTCGATCCAGAGGCCGGCGTTGTTGGCGTCGGCGGCGGTGACATTGGAGCTGATCATCAGGCCGGCGATGCCGGCGCACAAGCCGCTGAAGATGTAGACCATCCAGATGATGCTGCGGCTGCGTACACCGGCGATGCGGCTGGCCTGCGGATTGATGCCCACCGATTCGATCAGGAGGCCCAGCGCGGTCTTGCGGGTGAGCACCGCCGCGATGGCGAACATGCCCAGGGCGATGATGATCGACGCGGGCAGCGCCAGCCAGTACCCGCCGCCGATCACCTTGTACGGCGCCGAGTTGACGGTGACGATCTGGCCCTCGGTGATGAGCATGGCCAGGCCGCGGCCGGCGGTCATCAGGATGAGGGTGGCGATGATCGGTTGCACCCCGATCACCGAGACGAGGAAGCCGTTCCAGGCGCCAAGGATCAGCGCCAGCACGATGGAGATTCCCACGGCCACCAGCACCGTGGTGGGGCTGTTCGGGTCGGCGGAGCCGGCGATGATCGAGCAGGCCAGGGCGCCGGAGATGGCGACGACGGCGCCGACGGACAGGTCGATGCCGCGGGTGGCGATCACCAGGGTCATGCCCAGCGCCACCAGCAGGGTGGGGGCGCCGTTCCGAAGGATGTCGACCAGGCTGCCGAAGAGGTGGCCGTCCTGCAGCCGGATGGAGAAGAAGGCCGGGCGCACCGCCACGTTCAATACGAGCAAGCCCAGCAGGGTCACGATCGGCCAGAACAACCGGTGCTTGAGCGCGCGGGTCACGGTGGGGTTCATGATTCGGCTCCGCTCGCGATGAGGGTCATGACCTGGCCGACGGTGACGTCGTCGTTGACGATGTCGGCCACCTTCTCCCGGTCGCGCATGACAACGATGCGGTGGCTGAGGCGCAGCACCTCCTCGAGCTCGGCGGAGATGAAGACCACCGACATCCCGTTCTCGGCGAGGTCGGCGACGAGCTTCTGGATCTCGGCCTTGGCGCCGACGTCGATACCGCGGGTGGGTTCGTCCAGGATCAGCAGGCGCGGGGCCACGGCCAGCCAGCGCGCCAGGAGCACCTTCTGTTGGTTGCCGCCGGAGAGGTTCTTCACGATGGCGTCCGGGTCCGGCGGCCGGATGTTGAGCGCCTGGATGTAGCTGGCCGCCAGTTCGTCCTGCCGTTTCTTCGGGATGCGGCGAAACCAGCCGCGGTCGGCCTGCAGGGCGAGCACGATGTTGTCCCGCACGGTGAGGTCCTCGATGATGCCCTCGCTGCGGCGGTTCTCCGAGGAGTAGGCGATGCGGGCCTTGAGCGCCATTCGTGGGGTGCGCAGCCGGCGGGGCCGGCCGCCGATGCTCAGTTCGCCGCGGTCGGGCCGGTCGGCGCCGGAAAGCAGCCGGGCCAACTCGGTGCGGCCGGAGCCGAGCAGGCCGGCCAGCCCCACGACCTCACCCTCGTACACGCTGAGGTCCACCGGGGCGATGGAGCCCGTGCGGCCCAGCCCGATCGCCTGCACGAACGGTGCCTCTTCGCTCTCCTCGCTGATCGGCGCCCGCTCCTTGCGGTCGAGGTCGGAGAGCACGGCGATGTCCTTGCCGATCATCTTGTGCACCAGTTCGATGCGGAGGATCTCATCGGTGAGGTACTCGCCGACGAGTTGGCCGTTCCGCAGCACCGTGAGCCGGTCGGAGATCTCGTACACCTGCTCGAGGAAGTGCGAGACGAACAGGATCGCGACGCCGCTCTCCTTGAGGGAGCGGATGACCCGGAACAGTTCGGAGACCTCGTCGACGTCGAGACTGGAGGTCGGTTCGTCCAGGATGAGCACCTTGGCCTGCACGTCGATGGCGCGGGCGATGGCCACGAGCTGCTGCACGGCGAGCGAGTGCGTGCCCAGCTGCGAGGCCGGGTCGATGTCGAGGTTGAGGCCGTCGAGGATCTCGGTGGCGCGGGCGCGCATGGCACGCCAGTCGATCGCGGCTCCCCGACGGGGTTCGCGGCCGAGCATGATGTTCTCGGCCACCGACAGGTTGGTGAGCAGGTGCACCTCCTGGTACACCGTGCTGATGCCGGCTTCCTGGGCCTGGGCCGGACCGGTGATCAGCAGCGGTTTGCCATCCAGCAGGATGCTGCCGGAGTCGATCGGGTAGACGCCGGTGAGCGCCTTGATCATGGTGGACTTTCCCGCACCGTTCTCCCCCATCAACGAGTGCACTTCGCCGGGGAACATGCGGAAATTGACCCGGTCGAGCGCCTTCACGCCGGGGAAGGAGATGGAGATGTCCGTCATATCGACGACGGGGGCCTGAGTGGTCATGCCGAGCTCTCTTCATCGAGACGGGTGTGTGGCTGGTGGTGCCGAACTGCGGGTGCCGCGAAGCGGGGGGGGCGCCGCGTCGTGGGCCAGCCGGTCGAGCGCCGGCCCACGACGATAGCGGGGTGGTTCTGGTGGTTCGGGTGGGTCTAGTACTGGCGGTCGGGCAGGGCCTCGATGGCCTGCTCCTGGGTGAAGGTGGTCTCCTCGGTGACGATACGCGGTTCGACCTCCTCGCCGGCGACGACCTTCTCCACGATCTCGACGAGCTGCTTGCCGAGCAACGGCGAGCACTCCACGATGAAGTTGATCTTGCCGTCGGCCAGGGCCTGCATGCCGTCCTTGACCGCGTCAACGGTCACGATCTTGATGTCCACGCCCGGCGTCAGGCCGGCCGCTTCGATGGCCTCGATCGCGCCAAGCCCCATGTCGTCGTTGTGTGCGTAGATCAGGTCGACGTCAGGGTTGGACTTCAGCAGCGCCTCGGTGACCTGCTTACCGCCGGAGCGGGTGAAGTCGCCGGTCTGGCTGGCCACGACCTCGAACTTCGGGTCGCTGCCGATCACGTCGGCGAAGCCCTCCGCGCGGTCGATGGCCGGAGCGGAACCGGTGGTGCCCTCGAGCTGGATGATCTTGACAGCGTCCGCATCCGCGAACTCCTCGGTCACCCATTCACCGGCCTTCTTGCCTTCTTCGACGAAGTCCGAGCCGAGGAAGGACACGTAGAGCGAGGTGTCGGCGGAATCGACCGACCGGTCGGTCAGCACGACGGGGATGTCGGCGTCCTTGGCCTCCTTGAGCACGGTGTCCCAGCCGGATTCCACCACCGGAGAGAACGCGATGACGTCCACCCCCTGCTGGATGTAGGAGCGGATGGCCTTGATCTGGTTCTCCTGCTTCTGCTGGGCATCCGAGAACTTCAGTTCGATGCCGGCCTCCTCGAAGGCCGCCTGGATATCCTTGGTGTTCGCTGCGCGCCAACCGCTCTCGGCGCCCACCTGGGAGAAGCCGACGATGAGGTCTTCGGTTGCAGGGGCCTCGCCCTCGCCCGACGTCGAACCGCCGCCGCCCGAGCACCCGGCCAGCGCCAGGAGCATCGCTCCGGCAGCCGCCATTCCAATGATTTTCTTCATGTAACCAAACCTCCTTGTTTAGTTTCCCGGCGAGGAAAATGCTGCGATCTTGGTGCCGGGAACGGGCCTTTCAGATCTTCAGGAATGTTAGCGCTCACAAGTTAGCGCTCACAACCCCCAAAATAGCCCGATTCCGCCCGCCCCGCACGGCGGGAGCTCTCCCCTCCCCCACCGCTGATCAGGCGCGCGGCACACCTCGTTCCGTCAGAAATGCGGAGAACCGTTCGGGCGTCAGCGCCAGGTCCCAGCCCCACCGGTCGAAGCTGTTCACCCGGGCCCGCAACGCGTCCTCACGTTGCTTCTCCTGCCACACCACCGAACCGGGGTCACGGTCCCCCAGCACCGGTCCCATCCCGTACTTGAGAAAGCCGTCGAATTCGCCGATCTTGCGCACCTGCCGCCACCAGAAATCCACGTAGGCATTACCGCCGAGGATTCCGGGAAAGCACACCTGCAACTCCGGCACCTCGAAGCCGAGCTGAAAGATGCGCACCCTGCTGAGAGTCTCGCCCGGGTTGGCCGACAGCGGGTTCGCGAAGGCGATCGCCTGCTCGGCTTGGCGCCGCCCCGTCCGCGGGTTCACCAGGGCGAGCTCCTGATACAGCGCATCCTTGGTCAGCACGGGGTCTCCCCCGACGCGCAGGGCATGGTCAAGCATCGTCACGCCCACCAGCAACGAAGATGATGCCGCCACGTCCACCAAAGTGCGCGCCAGTGACGTCACCCGGCACCCGTCAATGGTCTCCACAAGCTCCGGCGCGGGTCCCCGATGCCCAGTCGTGGATCGGTTCCGGCTGCCTCCGCTGGCGCCGGGAGTAACGGTGTGCACCGTTGCGGGCCACCCGCCGATGATCGGAAGACCGTGCAGCACGGCCGCGGAGTGGTGCGAGAGCACGGGCTGGCGGTTCGCCGCCAACGCGGTCGCCCGGACCAGCAGCCGATACCGCTCGCTGGCACCCGCTGCCCGCCAGCGCTCCCCCGTGACATACACACCGTGACGGATGCAGTGCAGCACCCCCTCGAGGCAGAGGCGCCGGAAGCTGTGCGGCGGCACGCCCGCCTCCCGCAGGGCCTCGGAAGGTAGCAGTCCGTCGTACAGGAGAGCCGCCACTTCGGCGAGACGGAGAACCTCGTGGGCTGAAAACGGGGACTGGGAGATGACCATACCGCAGCGTCTCTCAACCCGGCCACGGCACACGGTCCCGCTCACGTTCAGTGGATACTCTCACCGCTGCCGCCCCTGTGGAGGCCCGCCCGCAAAGCACGGCCCCGCACCATCCGTCTCGGCTCGGGAAAATGCTCGCCGCACGCGTTAATGCTCGCGGCAAGCGTTAATGCGCCACATTTCGCACGCTGCGAGCACTTTCGCACGCCGCGAGCATTTGCGCACGCGGCGGGGGCGGGGGCGGCGGGCGGGGCGCGCAAAAGGCCGCTGGCCCCGCATCCGGGAGGATGCGGGGCCAGCGGCCGTGTTGCAGAAAGGGCTAGCGTCCGCCGGAGCGACGCTTGTTGTATACGTCGAAGGCGACGGCCAGGAGCAGCACGAGGCCCTTCACGGCCTGCTGCCACTCGATGCCGATGCCCATGATCGACATACCGTTGATCAGCACACCGATGATCAGACCACCGATGATGGCGCCACCGATGGTGCCGACACCACCCTGCACGGCCGCGCCACCGATGAAGGCGGCGGAGATAGCCTCGAGCTCGAAGCCGTCACCGGCCTTCGGGCCGGCCAGGTTGAGGCGGGCGGTGAAGATCAGGCCGGCCAGCGCTGCGAGCACACCCATGTTCACGAACAACCAGAACGTCACGTTGCGGGTCTTGACACCCGACAGCTCGGCGGCGTGCAGGTTGCCACCGATCGCGTAGATGTGACGGCCGAAAACGCTGCGGTTCATGATGACGCCGTAGACCAGGATCAGCACGGCCAACACGATCAGGGTGACCGGGATGCCCTTGTAGGAGGCCAGAGCGTAGGCGAACATGCCGATGACCACGGTGATCAGCACGAGCTTGGCAACGAACCACACCAGCGGCTCGACTTCCTGCCCGTACGAGGCACGGCCCTTGCGGGTGCGCAGCTGCTGCACGACCAGGGCGATGATCGCGATGGCCGCGACACCCAGGGTGAGCGGGTCGAGGTCGAATTCACCGAACAGGTCGGTGAGGAAGCCGTTGCCCAGCGCCCGGTACTCGGCCGGGAAGGATCCGATGTTGGCGTTGCCGAGAACCGCGAGCGCGAGGCCGCGGAAGATCAACATGCCCGCCAGCGTCACGATGAACGCCGGGATGCCCACGTAGGCGATCCAGAAGCCCTGCCAGACGCCCACCAGGGCACCGACCAGGAGCGACAGGATGATCGACAGCCACCAGGGCAGGCCCCAGGTCACCGCGAACACACCCGACACGGCGCCGACGAACGCGGCGACCGATCCGACCGACAGGTCGATGTGGCCGGCGATGATGACCATCACCATGCCCACCGCGAGAACCAGGATGTACCCGTTCTGCACGATCAGGTTGGAGATGTTCTGCGGCCGCAGCAGGATGCCGTCGGTCAGGAAGCTGAACAGCACCACCACCACGATCAGCGCGATGAAAATACCGTTCTTGCCGAGGTCGGTGACGACGTGGCTGAGCCAGGTCCCCACCTTGGAGGTGCTGGGGTTGACTTGTCCGCCTGCAGCCGTGCTGCTCGCCGGCTTGGTTTCAAGATCACTCATTTTGACGTTTCTCCTTTGCCGTTAGCGCCGACGCTAGCGGGCCTTTTCCATGGTCATGTGCTTGATAAGGGTTTCCGGGGTGGCATCGACGATCGGGAATTCCCCCGTGATGCGCCCCTCGGAAAGGGTGTAGATGCGGTCGCAGATGCCGATCAGTTCCGGCAGCTCGGACGAGATCACGATGACACCCTTGCCCTGTGCTGCGAGGGCGTTGATGATCGCGTAGATCTCGTACTTCGCGCCGACGTCGATGCCGCGGGTGGGCTCATCGAGGATCAGCACGTCGGGGTTCGAGTAGATCCACTTCGACAGCACGACCTTCTGCTGGTTGCCGCCGGAGAGTTTCCCGGTCTTGGCCAGCACCGTCGGCGCCTTGATGTTCATGCTCGTGCGGTACTCGTTGGCGACCTTGAATTCCTCGTTGTCGTCCACGAGTCCGCCCTTGACGAGCTTGCCCAGCGACGCCATCGAGATGTTGCGCTTGATGTCCTCGATGAGGTTGAGCCCGTAGGTCTTGCGATCCTCGGTGGCGTACGCGATGCCGTTGTCGATCGCCTCGGTCACCGTGCGGGTCTTGATCTCCTTGCCCGCCTTGAAGACCTTTCCGGAGATGCGGCTGCCGTAGGTGCGGCCGAACAGGCTCATCGCGAACTCGGTGCGTCCGGCTCCCATGAGGCCGGCGATACCGACGATCTCGCCACAGCGCACGTTGAGGTTCACGTTGTCCACCATCACGCGGGACGGGTCCTGCGGATGATGGGCGGTCCAGTCCTCGACGCGCAGGATTTCTTCGCCGATGTTCGGCGTGTGGTCCGGGTAGCGGTGCTCGAGGTCGCGGCCGACCATGTCCTTGATGATGCGGTCTTCGGTCACGTCGGCCTTGGCGATCGTCTCGATCGCCTTGCCGTCGCGGATGATCGTGACGGCATCCGAGACCTTTTTGATCTCGTTCAGCTTGTGGCTGATGATGATCGACGTGATGCCCTGGCCCTTGAGGTGCAGCATCAGGTTGAGCAGGTGGTCGGAGTCCTCGTCGTTGAGGGCGGCCGTCGGCTCGTCCAGGATGAGTAGCTTCACGCGCTTGGAGAGCGCCTTGGCGATCTCCACCAGCTGCTGCTTGCCCACGCCGATGTCCATGATCTTGGTTGTGGGGTTCTCGCGCAGGCCCACGCGGGCGAGCAGCTTCACGGCCTCACTGTTGGTCTTGTTCCAGTCGATCAGGCCGAGGCCGCCACGCTGTTCGTTGTTGAGGAAGATGTTCTCCGCGATGGAAAGGTAGGGACTCAGCGCGAGTTCCTGGTGGATGATGACGATGCCCTTGGCTTCGCTGTCCCTGATGTCCTTGAATTCAACGACCTCGTCTTCGAAGACGATGTCGCCGGCGTAAGTGCCGTGCGGGTAAACGCCACTGAGCACCTTCATCAGCGTGGACTTGCCCGCGCCGTTCTCACCGCAGATGGCGTGAACTTCGCCGCGAGCGACATTGAGCGTCACGTCCTGCAGCGCCTTGACGCCGGGGAAGGTCTTGGTAATACCGCGCATCTCGAGGATGTTGGTGGTCACGTGCGTTCCTTTCTTTGGTCTACTCGTTGTGCTGACCGGCCGGCGGGACGCGATGCCCCGCCGGCCGGTCGGAAACACTGAACTGTTAGCCGTCGATCTCTGCCTGGGTCCAGTAGCCGCTGTCAACCAGTTGCTCCGTGATGTTCTCCTTGATGACGATCGAGGAGTCGAGGAGGTAGGAGGCCACAACCTTCTTGCCGTTGTCGTAATCGGTGGTGTTGTTGACCTCGGGCTCTTCGTCGTTCAGCAGCGCGATCGTCATGTCGACCGCAACCTCGGCGAGCTTGCGAGTGTCCTTGAAGATCGTGCCGTACTGCTCACCGGCGACGATGGCCTTGACCGAGTCGAGCTCGGCGTCCTGGCCGGAGATGATCGGCCAAGTGTCGCCGACCGAGTAGCCGGCGCCTTCGAGGGCGGAGATGATGCCCCGCGAGATGCCGTCGTACGGGGACAGTACGCCGTTGATGACGGTGCCGTCGGAGTACGTGGACGTCAGGATGTTCTCCAGACGGCTCTGTGCCTCTTCACCGTCCCAGCGCAGGGTTGCGACCTGCTCGAAGTCGGTCTGGCCACTGCCGACAACCAGCACGCCGGAGTCGATGAGCGGCTGGAGTTCTTCCATCGCGCCGTCGAAGAAGAACGTCGCGTTGTTGTCATCCGGCGAACCCGCGAACAGCTCCACGTTGAACGGGCCGGCCGGGGCGCCCTCGATGGGCGTGCCGTCCAGCTCGGTCAGGCCGAGGCCGTTGAGCAAGGACCAGGCCTGCTGCTGGCCGACCTTGAAGTTGTCGAACGACGCGTAGTAGCTGACGTTGTCGGTGTCGCGGATCAGGCGGTCGTAGGCGATGACGGGGATGTCGGCGTCTGCGGCGTCCTGGAGGACGCTGGTGAGGGTGGTGCCGTCGATGGAGGCGACGATCAGGGCTTCCGCGCCCTTGGTGATCATGTTCTCGATCTGCGAAACCTGCATGGGGATGTCGTCTTCTGCGTACTGCAGGTCGACCTTGAAGCCCTCGGCTTCGAGCTGCTCCTTGACGGCGTTACCGTCGTTGATCCAGCGCTCGGAGGACTTGGTGGGCATCGCGACGCCGACCAGTCCGCCGTCGCCGGCGCCGGCGCCGGCGCCGTCTGCGGAGTCTCCGCCGCTGGAGCATGCTGCCAGGGACACAACCATGGCTCCGGCAGCCAGTGTCGCGAGGAATGCTTTCTTCTTCACTGTGGTTCCTTTCGTATTTTCAATCGACTTTGATGTCAAATCTGTGAATCGGGGGTGGTGCGTGTGATTACAGGCCGTGCACCAGGCGGCGATGCGCCTGGGTCCAATGCACTCCGTGGGTGGATGCCCGCGGGGTGGTGGTCTTCTCGGTCACGAGACCGGTGCGAGCGGCTCGTGCGAAATCGTGGGGACGTGCGCCGGCGGGCGCCACTACTTCAGGGCTCCCTGCGGGGCTTGTCCGTAAACGTTCTGGTAACGGTTGAAGAGGCTGTCGATCGCTTCCTGCGGGATGGGTAGGAGGTCCCCGCCCTGACGGGCGATCTGCACGGTGCGGGCGACGTCTTCGACCATGACCGCGGCCTTGACGGCGTCGCGGGCGTCGGAGCCGATGGTGAAAGGTCCGTGGTTCTGCATCAGCACCGCTCGGGAGCGGTGTCCGGAAAGGGCCTCGACGATGCCCTGGCCGATGGTGTCGTCCCCGATGATCGCGAACCGGCCGACCGGGATCGGACCGCCGAACTCGTCCGCCATGGCCGTGATGACGCAGGGAATCTCTTCGCCGCGGGCAGCCCACGCGGTGGCATAGGTGGAGTGGGTGTGCACGACGCCGCCGACCTCCGGCATGTGCCGGTACACGTAGGCGTGCGCGGCGGTGTCGCTGGACGGTGACCGGTCGGATCCGGGTGTCTCCGGGATGACGCGGCCGTCGAGGTCGCACAGGATCATGTTCTCGGGCGCGAGGGCGGCGTAGTCGACGCCGGAGGGCTTGATCACGAACAGGTCGGCACCCGGCACGCGGCCGGAGACGTTGCCTCCGGTCCAGACGACCAGGCCGTTGCTGGTCAATTCGCCGTGCAGGCGGGCGATGTCGGCGCGAACCCGGGCGATGGCGACCTCGATCTGCGGGCCGAAGGTGCTCATGCGCGTACCGGCACAGTCATGGCGTCGGCGCTGGGCTGCGCGGTCATCATGCTCACAGATCGACTTCCTTGTCTGAGGTGCTGCGGTTGGTGCAGAAGGAGAAATTAATGTGAACGGTCACATTGTCCTCATGTTAGCCGCATCCGGCAAACTTCTGTCAAGTCCGGTTTGTCACTTTTGGGTAACGCCGCCGCGAAGCTCCTGCTGGAGGGGTCCCGTCGCGAATCAGAAAGCGGGCGGACCCGTGGAGGCGCGCACGATGAGCGCGGGAATGATGGGGCTGCGGTCGTGGGCCGGACCGGCGGCGATGTCATCGAGCAGCAGGGCCATGCAGCGCCGGCCGAGTTCGGCGAAGTCCTGGCGCACCGTGGTCAGAGGCGGCCAGAAGTGTGCCGACTCCGGGATGTCGTCGTAGCCGACCACGCTGATGTCGCCGGGGATGTCCAGCCCGGCGTCCCGGATGGCATGCATCAGGCCCAGCGCCATCTGGTCGTTGGAACAGAAGATCGCGGTGAAGTCCCGCACCCGGAGGAGTTCCCGGCCGGCGTAGTAACCGAAGTCAGCGGTCCAGTCGCCCAGAATGGGTGCCGTCGTCGGCACGTCCATGGCACTCATTTCGTCGAGGAAGCCGCGCATCCGCGCCTCGGCCTCGATCCAGTCCTGGGGCCCGGCAAGGTGATAGATATCGCGGTGCCCGAGGTCGATCAGGTGCCGGGTCGCCAGCCGGGCGCCGGCGATCTGGTCGACCGAGAGCCCGTGGTCGGTCATTCCCCCGGTGGATTGCAGGGCCACGTACGGCACGGAGATCGACAGCGACTCGAGGACCTCGAAGACCCGGGCCTGCGGAGCGATCACGACGATGCCCTCCACGGACTGCAGCATTAGGTGGTCGAGGGCCGCTTCGATGGAGTCGGGGTCGGCCGAGGTGATGTTGGCTGTGTTCACGTAGTAGCCGGCGTCCCGCGCCGCATCCTGGATGGCCGCGATGCTGCTGGCCGGGCCGTACTGCGAACTGGATGCCGAGAGCACGCCGATCGTGCGCGAGGTGCCGCGGGAGAGTGCCCTGGCCGCGCGGTTGGGCCGATATTGTAGCTCCTCCATCACCTGCTGCACCCGGGCCTTGGTGGACTCGCGAATGCTGGGGTGGTTGTTCAGCACCCGGGAGACGGTCTGGTGCGACACCCCGGCAAGGCGCGCCACATCCCGGATGCTGGGTGCGCGACTCTTGGGCAATTCAGCTGACACGGGGATGGCCTCGATCGGATGTGCACGGTCACAATTGGGGCCGCAGGTCAATTATGCACACACCGTGTGACTGTCACATCCCCCGATCACGCGAATGTGACTGTCACATGCCGGGGCGGATGACGGCCACCGATCTCTCAGGCGCTGTCGCGCACCACGAGGTCGGTGGGCAGCACGACGGCAGCCGGACGCTCGCCGTCGATGACCTGCAGCAGCAACCGCACCATTTCCTCGCTGATCCGCTCGAACGGCTGGTGCATGGTGGTCAGCGCCGGCGTGGTGGTGGTCGCCACCGGCGCGTCGTCGAAGCCGCCGACCGCCACGTCCTCGGGCACGCGGCGGCCGGAGGCCAGCAGCACGTCGATGGCTCCGGCGGCCATCACGTCGTTCGCTGCGAAGACGGCGTCCAGGTCGGGATGCCGCGCCAGCAGTTCGGTCATGGCCGCGGCGCCGCTCCCGCGGCTGTAGTCGCCGCGGGCCACGTAGCTCTCGTCCAGAGCATCGCCGAGCGCGTCCGCATAGGCCTGGTAGCGACGCATGCCGCCCGAGGTATCTTCCGGGCCGGCAATGGTGGCCACCCGGGACCGGCCGAGTCCCTGCAGGTAGCGCAGCATCTCCCGGGCACCGTCGTAGTCATCCGCCGCCACGTAGCCCATCTTGCGTTCGAATCCCAGGGGCACCCCGCAGGCGATGGCGGGAACCCCGGCTGCGATGATCTCGGAGATCAGGCCGCGGCGACCGCTGTGCGAGGAGACCAGCAGCACGCCGTCGACGTGACCGGCGGTGATGAACTCCGTCGCCCGCCGCTGTTCGTCTTCGTTGCCCGCCATGATCAGCACCAGGGAAATGTCGTGAGCCGACAACGCCCGCGACGCTCCACGCATCAGCACCGCGAAGTTCGGGTCTTCGAACAGTCGGTCATGGGACTCGGTGAGCAGAAAGGCGACCGAGTTTGCCCGACTGGTGGCCAGACTGCGCGCGTGCGGGTTGACCCGGTAACCGGTCTTCTTGATGGCGGTGTTCACCGAGGCCAGGGAGTCCGGACTCACCCAGTGGCCGCCGTTGAGCACCCGGGACACCGTGCCGCGGGACACGCCGGCGGCAGCGGCGACATCATCGATTGTCGGCCGGCGCTTGGCTGGGGGCGGGGTCACGAGTGAATCCTAGCGACCGTCAGGCCTTGACCGCACCGGCTGCCAGGTCGACCTTCCAGTACCGCTGCAGCACGAGGAACATGATGATGAGGGGGATGATCGACAGCAGCGCGCCCGTGATCACCAGTGTGTACATCGACGGTGCGCTGGCGCCCTGGTTGAGCAGGCCGCTCAGGCCGACCGTCACCGGGAAAAGCTGGTCGTCGCCGAGCATGATGTAGGGAAGCATGAAGTTGTTCCAGACCGCGACGAACTGGAACAGGAAGATCGTCACCAGGCCCGGCCCCATCATCGGCAGGGCGATGCGGTTGAAGATGTACAGCTCTCCGGCACCCTCGGTGCGGGACGCCTCGATGACCTCGGTGGGAACTGAAGCCGCCGCGTAGATGCGGGCGAGGTAGATGCCGTACGGGCTGATGATCTGGGGCAGCAGCACCGACCACATGGTGTTAGTCAGTCCCACTTCGGCCAGCAGGAAGTACTGCGGGATGGCGAGGATGACGCCGGGGACCAGCACGCCCATCAGCAGGATCGAGAAGACGATCTTCTTGCCGGGGAACTCGAACTTGGCCAGCACGTAACCGCAGATAGCCGAGATCCAGGTGGACGCCAAGGCGCCGACACCGGCGTAAATCGCCGTGTTGAGCACCCAGCGCCAGAACAGACCGTCCCGGTACTGGCTGAGCTCGATGATGTTGTCCCACAGGTGGGTGCTGGGCATCAGGGTGAAGGTGGAGAACAGCTCGGAACTATCCTTGCTCGACGCCATCAGCACCCAGAAGACCGGGAACAGGCAGTAGATGGCGCCGATGATGAGGATGCCGGTGGAGACCGGGCTGGCCTTCTGCCGGAAGACGCGGGCGGAGTCGCGGGCGGCTTTGCGCTGGGCGCGGTCCGGCCGGATAAGAGTGGTGGCGATGCTCATGGGTCAGTCCTCCTGGCCGAAGGCACGTTTCTGCACGACGCGCAGGAACAGGAATGAGAAGGCGAAGGTCACCAGGGCGATGACGATCGAGGTGGCGGCGGCCGAGTAGATGTCGTCGCGGGTGAAGGCATCCCGGTAGACGAGCATCAGCGGCGACCAGCTGGTGGACAGCGAGTTGGTCAGCGGGCGCAGGGTGGTCGGTTCGGCGAAGACCTGCAGGGTGGCGACCATCGAGAACAGCGCCGTCATCACGATCGCCGGGGCGATGATGGGGACCTTGATGCGCAACGCGATCTGCACCTCACTGGCGCCGTCGAGCTTGGCCGCCTCGTAGATGTCGGAGGGCACCGACTTGAGCGAGGTGTACATCACGATCATGTTGAAGCCCACGCCGCCCCAGAGGGCGATGTTTGCGATGGCGAAGGTGACTCCGCCGGCCGAAAGCAGCGAAGGCACGTCCCAGCCGAGCGTGTCGAACACGAAGTAGAACGGGCTGACGGCCGGCAGGTACAGGAAGCCCCAGAGCAGCGAGCTGATCACGGCCGGCACGGCGTACGGCAGGAAGATCGCGGTGCGGGAGAATCCGGCGGCGCGGGTGCGCCGGGAGTCAAGCAGCAATGCGAAGAGCAGCGCGAGGCCGAGCATCAGTGGGATCAGGATGAAGCCGTAGAGGAGCACGCGGCCGACGCTGGCTCCGAACTCGGTGTTCGTGAGGGTGGTGACGTAATTGTCGATCCCGGCGAAAACGGTGCTGCGGGCGCCGGCGCCCAGACCGAGGCCGGACACCTTGGTCTTCTGGAAGCTTAGGAAGAGCGTGTACACGATGGGCGCGGCCATGAAGGCCACGAAGAGGATGATGCCGGGCGCGAGCATGGCGTACGGCACGAGCACCCTCGTGCGAAAGGTGCCGCGTCCCCGGCGAACCGGCGGCGTGCTGCTCCTGGTGGCCACGGGGGCCTCTGTCACTGTCACGGGTTGTCCTCAATCGACGCGAGTGTGGTGGGGGGAATTGGACCGCTCGGGGGCGTCGGCCAGCAGGCCGACGCCCCGTTGGTGCTACTTGACGGTGAATCCGCTCTTCTTCATGTCGGCGGTGGTGATCTCCTGCATGGCTTCGACGGCAGCCAGGAACGCGCTCTGCGTCTTGGCCTCTGCGGCCTTGGCGAACTCGTCGTTGTAGGCGCTGTAGGCGACGTTCACGTTCGGGCCATAGGTGAACGGGCTCACCGTTGCGGCCACGTCGGCGGCGATGTCGTAGAACTCCGGCTGGTTGCTGAAGAACTCCGGCGGAGCGGTGAGGACAGCCTTGGCCTGTGCGGCGTCGGCGGGGTAGATGCCCGAGGTGGTGACCAAGGCCTGTACGGCTTCCTCGTCCGTGTTCAGCCAGGTGGCGAACTCGGTGGCGGCCTCCTGGTGCTTGGACTGAGTGGTGACGGCGGTGGACGAGCCACCCCAGTTGCCGGTTGCGGGAGCGTCGACGTCCCACTGGGGCATGGGCGCGGCCTTCCAGAGGCCCGTGGTGTCGGCGGCGTTGCCGCCGAGTACGCCGGGAGCCCAGACGGCACTCAACCAGCCGACCTGCTCGCCGTTGTTGAGTCCGGCGTTCCACTCCGGGGTGTACATCGGCTTGTTGTCGATGACGCCCTCTTCAACCAGTCCGCCCCAGTAGCCCGCGACGGTCTCGGTGGGGGTCTGGGCGATGTCGACGCTCCAGGCCTCGCCGTCGATGCCCCACCAGGAGGCACCGGCCTGCTGCGCCATGCCGGTGAACCAGCCGGCGTCGTTCGAGGAGAACGTGCCGAGATACTTGGCCGGGTCGGCGGCGTGCACCGCACGGGCGACCTCGGCGTACTCGTCCCAGGTGGTGGGCACGGCGAGGCCGAGCTCCTCGAAGATGTCGGCACGGTAGTAGAACATCATGGGGCCGCTGTCCTGCGGGATGGCGTAAATCGCGTCGGAGCCGAGGGTGACGGAATCCCAGACACCGGCAGCGAACGAATCCTCGATGTCATCGGCGCCGTACTCGGACAGGTCGGCGAGAGCGTCGGAGGACACCAGGGTGGGGATCTTCTGGTACTCGGCCTGGATCAGGTCGGGGGCACCGCTGCCGGCCTTGATGGCAGTGAGAAGCTTCGTGATGGCGGGGTCGCCACCATCCTGCTTTTGTACCGTCACCTGGATGTCGGGGTTTTTTTCGTTCCAGATGTCGACGACCTTTTCGAGGTTCGGCGCCCACGCCCAGTAGTTCAGCTTCACCGGTCCGTCGTCACCTCCGCCCGCAGTTGCCGAACAACCTGACATGAGCAGGGTGGCGGCAGTGGCCATGGCCAGTGCCCCGACTCGAATCGACGTGCGCATCTCGTCCTCCTTGATGAATGCTGGTGCTGTGAGTGGCGTCCCCGGCAGTCTCGTCGCGGTATTCGCATCGGCAACTGGGAGCGGTACTAGTAATCCATACATCAATTGCTTTGTCAACATGGGACATTCGTCTGGCGAGTGTGGTTTTACTGTGTTAGAACTGGGAGCGCACACAGTAAAAGGAGCCTTTGACCAATGCCGATCCAGACCCCACTTCCCGCCGATTCCCCCGCGATGCAGCGGCTGCTGCACGGAACCACCGGAATCCGCTACGGCGGCGACTACAACCCCGAACAGTGGCCGCGTGCCACCTGGGTCGAAGACATCGAGCTGATGAAACAGGCCGGGATCAACCTGGTCAGTGTCGCCATCTTCGCCTGGGGCCTCCTGGAACCGCGCGAGGGCGAATACGACTTCCGTCAACTGGACGACATCATCGACCTGCTGCACAAGGCCGGCATCGACGTCGACCTTGCGACCCCCACCGCCGCCCCGCCGGCCTGGTTCTGGAAGAAGTACCCGGATTCCCGCCCCGTCACCCGGGACGGAATCACCCTGGGCAACGGCTCCCGCGGCATGGTCAGCCCATCGAGCCCCGACTACCGCCGCGCCGCCGCCGCGATCACCGAGCAACTCGCCCGCCGGTACGCCAACCACCCCGCGCTGGTGCTGTGGCACGTGCACAACGAATACGGCGCACCGATCAGCGACTCCTACGACGACGACTCCGTCGCCGCGTTCCGGGTCTGGCTGCAGAACCGCTATGGCACCCTCGACACCCTCAACGAGAAGTGGGGCACGACCTTCTGGGGCCAGGTTTACGGCGAATGGGACGAGATCGACGCGCCCCGCCAGTCGGCCTCGGTGACCAACCAGGCGCAGCGCCTGGATTTCCACCGGTTCACCTCCGACGCGCTGCTGGAGTGCTATATCAACGAGCGCGACGTCATCCGGCGCTTCACCCCGGACATCCCCGTCACCACGAACTTTATGGCCACCAACTGCCTCTCAGCCGACTACTGGCGCTGGAGCCAGGAGGTGGACGTCGTCGCCAACGACCACTATCTCGTGGCCGAACGCGCCGACAACCACGTGCTCCTGGCACTGGATGCCGACCTCACCCGGTCGCTGGCCGGCGGGGCGCCGTGGATCCTGATGGAGCACTCCACCGGTGCGGTCAACTGGCAGCCGCGCAACATCGCCAAGCGCCCCGGCGAACTGGCCCGCAACTCGCTCTCCCACCTCGCCAGGGGCGCTGACGGAATCCTGTTCTTCCAGTTCCGCGCCTCGCGGTTCGGGGTGGAGAAGTTCCACTCGGCGATGCTGCCCCACGCCGGCGCCGAGACGCGCATCTGGCGCGAGGTCGTCGCGCTCGGCCAGTCCCTCGGATCACTTGCGCCCGTGCGTTCCTCTCGGGTCACGGCCTGCGTGGCGCTGGTCTGGGACACCGAATCGTTCTGGGCGCAGGACTTCGAGTGGCGTCCGAGCGCGGAGCTTGGTCACCGGGAACGCATCGAGGCCTTTTACACGGTGCTCTGGAATCGCAACGTGACGGTGGACTTCGTGCACCCCACCAGTGAGCTCAGCGGGTACGAGCTGGTCATCGCGCCCAGCCTGTATCTCGCCGGGCCGGCCGCATCGGAGAACCTCACCGGGTTCGTGCGGGACGGCGGCCATCTGTTGGTCTCCTACTTCTCCGGCATCGTCGACCTGAACGATACCGTCTACCCCGGTGCGGCGCCCGGCGCCCTGCGTGAGGTCCTTGGCCTCACCATCCCCGAGTTCCTACCCCTGCACGAGGCCGAGACGGTCACCCTCAGCGACTCCCGCACCGGTACCGCCTGGACCGACGACATCGAGGTGTCGACAGCCGAGGTCCTGGCCAGGTACGTCGACGGCCCCGCAGTGAACGGGCCGGCCATCACCCGCAATTCCTTCGGCGCCGGCACGGCCTGGTACGTCTCCACCAAGCTCGACGGCGACGACCTGGACTCCCTGCTCCTGGACGTGCTCAACACGGCCGGCATCGACGCGGCCCGCGGCGTGACCGGGGTGGAGGCCATCACCCGCTCCACCGATACCGACGACTTCCTCTTCTTGATCAACCACACGGATGCCGAGCAGGCCATGTCCGCCACCGGCACCGAGTTGCTCACGAACACCGCTGTCGACGGCACCGTGCTCGTGCCCGCCGGTCTCACCCGGGTCGTGCACTCCGCCCGCTGACGCGACCAACTGGATCCCGTGCGGACAACTGGTCCCGGCACACCGGGTGCACTTGTCCGCACGGGCGACAGTTGGCGGGCCGGGCCGGCGGGCCGGGCGTCAGGGCAGCCGGGCGTAGGCGCGCACCGGGAAAGTGCCGAAGTCGCGCACGCGCGGCGGCACCGCGCTGAAGGAGGCTCCGCGGTCGGGAAGCCCGCCCAGCCCGGTGAGGTGCTCGACCACCGGGATGCCGGCGGCCAGCAGGATCGAATGGGCCGGCCGCGTACCGCCGGACTCCGTGTCGTCGATGTTGAGCGAGTCGATGCCCACCAGCGTCACCCCCGCGGCCACCAGCACCTGGGCGCCGGCCTCGGTGAGGAACGGCGCGCCCGCGACATAGGCGGAGGTGCCGAAATGCCGGTCCCAGCCGGTGTGCAGCAGCACCGCCGTGCCGGCGAGATCCTGGCCGGTGAACGCCTCGGCACCGATCCCCCGCTCGAACGACTGGTGGAAGAGGCGGGCGGGAAGGTCCACGAGGATTTCCAGCGGTAACGCCGCCAGGTCGGCGCCGCCCTGGTAGCGGTGGAACGGGCTGTCGAGGTAGGTTCCGGTGTTGCCGATCATCGTGATGGTGTCCAGCGCGAATTCGGTGCCGGCCGCGTAGTGGCTGCGAGACTCCGCCCGGCTGAGGTGCGGGGTGATCACCGGGGCGGGCAGGCCGGGGTAGGTCACCAGTCCCGCACTGATCTCGTGGCTGAGTTCGACCAGGCGGGAGGTGGGAGCGAGCATGCGGGTTCTCTTTTCGGCAGCGGACGGCTGGGGACACTCTCATCGTGCCCGTACCGAGAACCCGGCGGGGTGGCAGAAACGACATTGTCTGTCGCATTACTGCCATCTCACGGGTCAGCTGGTGGGCAGGGCCTGATCGAGGTCGGCGAGCAGGTCGTCGATGTCTTCGATGCCCACCGACAGCCGCACGATGTTCGTGGCGACCTCCAGTTCGGTGCCGCGCACCGAAGCGTGCGTCATCTCGGACGGGTAGTTCACCAGGGATTCGACACCGCCGAGCGATTCCGCCAGCTGGAAGAGGTGCATCGACTCGGCGAACCGGCGGGCGGCGGTCTCTCCGCCCGAGAACGCGACCGACAGCATCCCGCCGAAGGCGCTCATCTGCGCCTTGGCCAATTCGTGGCCCGGGTGGCTTTCCAGACCGGGGTAGTAGACGGTCTCGATAGCCGGGTGGGAGTCGAGGAACCGGGCGATGGTGAGGGCGTTGCTGCTGTGCCGTTCCATGCGCACGGCGAGGGTCTTGATGCCGCGCACGGTCAGCCAGGCGTCCAACGGCGCGGAGACCGGTCCGGCTGCGAACTGGATGAATGCGGTCTTCTCGGCGAGCTCGTCGTCGTTGATGACCAGTCCGCCGCCGATGACGTCGGAGTGGCCGCCGAGGTATTTGGTGGTCGAGTGCACGATGACGTCGGCGCCGAGGGAGAGGGGCTGCTGCAGGGCGGGCGACGCGAAGGTGTTGTCCACGACCACGATCACCCCGTGCCGGTGGCCGATCTCGACCAGACCCGCGATGTCGCTGATCTTCATCAACGGGTTGCTGGGCGTCTCCACCCAGAGGATCTTCGTTTCCCCTGGCAGGATCGCCGCTTCGACGGCGGCGAGATCGCTCATCTCCACGGTGGTGTTGCGCACGCCCCAGGCGCCGTGCACCCGGTTGATCAGCCGGTGGGTGCCGCCGTAGACGTCGTTGCCGAGCACCACGTGGTCGCCGGGCACCAGGATCGCGCGCAGCAGGCTGTCTTCGGCGGCGAGGCCGCTGGCGAACGACAGACCGTGCTTGCCGCCCTCGAGCGCGGCGAGCATGGTCTCCAGAGACGTGCGGGTGGGGTTGCCGCCGCGGCTGTACTCGTAGCCGCCGCGGAGGTTGCCGATGCCGTCCTGCACGTAGGTGGAGGTCTGGTAGATCGGCGGGATGACCGCGCCGGTGGTCGGGTCGAACTCCTGGCCGGCGTGGATGGCGATGGTGCTGAACTTCTGGTTCTCGGTCGTGCTCATGATGCGGTCTCTTTCGGAAGAAGTCGTGCGGGGGACCCTGCGGGGCGGCCGCGCGGGCCGGCGGGCAGGGCTAAACGCTCAGGTAGGTGAGGAGGTCGTGGCGGGTGATCACACCGAGCGGCTTGCCACCGTCGGTGACGAGCAGGGCGTCGTGATCTGCGAACGCGGCGCGGGCGGAGCCGACCGGCTCGTTCACGCCGATCAACGCCAGCGCGTGGCCGATGATGGAGCCGACCTTGTCGGTGAGCTTGGTCTCGCCGGAGAACACCCGGCCCATCAGGCTGCGCTCGTCGAGCGCGCCGAGCACCTCGCCCATCACGACGGGCGGCTTGGCCGCGAGCACCAACAGCTGCGACACACTGGCTGCCGTCATCGTCTCGATCGCGTCGCGCACGGTGTCATTGGGGTGCACGTAGACGAACGCCGGGAGTGCCCCGGTCTTCGACTGCAGCAGGTCGGCGACTGTGTGGCCGGCGGGAGCGTTGGAGAACCCGTAGCTTCGCATCCAGCCGTCGTTGAAGATCTTGCCCAGATAACCGCGGCCGCCGTCGGGCAGCAGCACCACCACGACGGCGTCGGCTGGCAGGTCCTTCGCGGCCCGGAGGGCCGCGACGACGGCCATTCCGCTGGAGCCGCCCACGAGGATTCCCTCTTCGAGTGCGAGGCGGCGGGTCATGGCAAAGGAGTCCGCGTCGGAGACGGCGATGATCTCGTGCGGCACGGCCGGGTCGTAGGCGGTCGGCCAGAAGTCCTCGCCGACCCCCTCGACGAGGTATGGGCGGCCGGTACCGCCCGAGTACACCGATCCTTCGGGGTCCGCGCCGATGATGCGCACGGCGTCGTTCGACACCTCGCGCAGGTAGCGGCCGGTGCCGGTGATGGTGCCGCCGGTGCCGACGCCGGCGACGAAATGGGTGACGGTGCCGTCGGTGTCGCGCCAGATTTCCGGGCCGGTGGTCTCGTAGTGGCTGAGCGGCCCGTTGATGTTGGCGTACTGGTTGGGCTTGAACGCGCCGGGAATCTCGCGGGCCAGCCGGTCCGAGACGCTGTAGTAGGACTCCGGGTCGTCCGGCGCCACGGAGGTCGGCGTCACGACGATCTCGGCGCCGTAGGCGGTGAGCACGTTGCGCTTGTCTTCGCCCACCTTGTCCGGCAGCACGAACACGCACCTGTAGCCCCGCTGCTGAGCCACGAGGGCCAGGCCGACTCCGGTGTTTCCCGACGTGGGTTCGACGATGGTGCCGCCAGGCAACAACTGCCCCTCACGCTCGGCGGCATCGATGATGTTGACCGCGATGCGGTCCTTGGCCGAGCCGCCCGGGTTGAGGTACTCGAGCTTGACCAAGACGGTGGCGGAGAGGCCGTCGGTGACCTTGTGCAGCTTGACCAGGGGCGTGTTGCCGATGAGGTCGAGGATGGTGTCAGCGATTTTCATGATGATCCTTCGTCTGGGAGACGTGCTGCGGCCCGGGGCGAGTGGTGCCGCTGTGTGGGGTGGACGGTCCTGGAACCGAAAAGGAAGGCGTGTGCGAGTCGGCTAGTGAAAGCAGCAACAGGGACACGGCGTCAGGATGATCACACCCTCACTCTAGTCCGCGGTCGGGGAACGGGGCCAGAGCCTGTGAACCAACTGTGAAACCGGGTTGCGGGGAAGAGTCCATTCATCTCCATACGTTCGAATAAGAGAACAGCAACTGAAAGAGGCCCTCGTTGACCCCTGCCCCGCCCACCGGTCCGTCCGGATCGTCCTCGGCCAAGCCCGGTGTGAAACAACAGCGTGCCCAGCAGCGCGCCCAGAAGCTCGAGCAGTACCACCGAGAGCAGAAGCGCAGCGCCCGCAACCGGCGGATCGGCCTCATCGCGGGGATCACGGCCGGAGTCGCTGTCGTCGGCATCCTGGTCACCTCCATTGTGCTCACCCCGCAGAGCGTGAGTTACTCCGCAGGCGGCGACGGCACCTCGATCGATGGCGTGGAGACGTTCGAGAACGCCTCCCTGCACGTCGAGACACCGGTGACGTATCCGCAGACGCCACCGGCCGGCGGCGAGCACAACCCCACCTGGCTCAACTGCGGCGTGTACACGGAAGCGGTGCCGAACGAGAACGCGGTCCATTCCCTCGAGCACGGCGCCCTCTGGGTCACCTATGACCCGGCCATCTCCGACGCCGAGCTCGCCACCCTCAAGGCGGTGCTGCCCTCCACCTACCTGATCCTGTCGCCCTTCGAGGGCCTGCCCTCCCCCATCGTCGTGAGCGGCTGGAACACCCAGCTGCAGGTCGAGTCGGCCGACGACGAGCGCGTGGCCGCGTTCATCGAGGAGTATTGGAAGAGCAACGACGTGCCCGAACCCGGCGCACTGTGCACCGGCGCCTACGATGCCCCTGGCAAGGTCTAGCCTGGGCGCCCGCCGCGTTGCACTGATCCTCGCCGCGGCCGTCGCGGCCATCGCGGTGGGGGTCGTCGGGTTCTCGGTTGGCCGGCTGAGTACCCTGGACGACCCTGCCCCCACGTCGACGAGCGCTGAGGCCGGGTTCGCCCGGGATATGCAGGTGCACCACCTGCAGGGCGTCGAACTGGCCATGATCATCCGGGACCGCACCGATGACGAGGCCGTGCGCCTGCTCGGCTACGACATCGCCACCACCCAGGCGCAGCAGGCCGGCCAGCTGTACGGCTGGCTCACCGAGTGGGACCTGTCCCAGGCCGGCCCCGAGCCGTCGATGACCTGGATGACCCGGCCCGGCCGTACGGATGACGCGCACACGCACACCGACGGCGCGCACACGCCGGGCGAGCCCATGCCGGGCCTGGCCACGGATGCGCAGATCGCCGCGCTCACCGCCGCGACCGGTGTGGCTGCCGAGCGCCAGTTCCTCACCCTGATGATTGCGCACCACCTGGGCGCCGTCGAGATGGCCGAGGCCGTGCAGGACCGGGCTGTGAACACGTCGGTGCTGGGCTTCGCGAACTCGGTGATCATCTCCCAGGAGGCCGAGATCACCCTGATGGAAGACATGCTCGCTGCCCGCTGACCGGTCGACCTAGGGGAGCTGTTCGGCGTACAGCTCGGCGTAGGTGCCGCCGGCGGCGAGGAGCTCCAGGTGGGTGCCCCGCTCCACCACGCGGCCGCCGTCGACCACGAAGATGACGTCGGCGGTCACGATGGTCGATAGCCGATGCGCGATCGCGATGGTCGTGCGCCCTCGGGATGCCGTGTCCAGGGCCGCCTGCACCACCCGCTCCGAGATGACGTCGAGGGCGCTGGTGGCCTCGTCGAGGATCAGCACCTCGGGATCCTTCAGCAGGACCCGGGCGATCGCCACGCGCTGTTTCTCGCCGCCGGAGAGCCGGTAACCGCGTTCGCCGACCACGGTGTCGTACCCGTCCGGGAACGAGGCGATGGTGTCGTGGATGTTGGCGGCGCGCGCGGCGGCCTCGAGCTGGGCGGCCGTGGCCTCCGGTTTTGCGTACCGGAGGTTCTCGGCGATGGTCGCGTGGAAGAGGTAGGTCTCCTGGCTGACGATACCGATGTGCGAGACCAGGGATTCCTGGGCCAGGTCGCGCACGTCGATGCCGGAGAACAGCACCCGGCCGCCGGACGCCTCGTAGAACCGCGGGATCAGGTACGACACCGTGGTCTTGCCCGCGCCGCTCGGCCCGACGAAGGCGGCGAACTCGCCCGGTTCGATCACGAAGGAGACGGCGTCGAGGGTCGGCCGGGCGTCGGCCGGGGCGTCCGGGTAGGCGAAGGTGACCGCGTCGAACTGCACCCGGCCGGTCACGTCGGGAACCGGCCTGGCGCCCGGTGCATTCCTGATCGCCGGGACCAGGTCGAGGTATTGGAAGATCCGGGCGAACAGGGCGCTGGAGGTCTGCAGGTCCAGCGCCACCCGCATGAGGCCCAGCAGTGGGAACAGCAACCGCGCCTGCACCGTGGTGAAGGCCACCACGGTGCCCGCGGTGATGTCAGTGGCTCCGTTGGTGAGCAGCACGCCGGCGACGAGGTACACGATCGCCGGGATGCTGGAGAGGAAGATGCTGACCATGGCGAAGAACCACTGCCCACTCATCTGCTGGCTGACCTGCAGCCGCACCTGGTTGTCGTTCTCGTCCGAGTAGCGGGCGATCTCGGTGCGCTGCCGGGTGAAGCTCTTCGACAACAGGATGCCCGACACGCTGAGCGTCTCCTGCGTGATCGCTGTCATGTCCGAGAGCGATTCCTGCGTCTTGGCCGCGATGCGCGCGCGCACCTGGCCCACCCGTCTCTGCGCGAAGACCAGGATGGGCATCAGGATCACCGCCACGATCGCCAGCTGCCAGTTGAGCAGCACCATGGCCACGAACGCGGCGATCACGGTGACGGAGTTGCCGAGCACGCTGGAGACGGTGTTGGTGAGCACGTTGGCGACCCCGCCGACGTCGTTCTGCAGCCGGGACTGGATCACGCCGGTCTTGGTGCGGGTGAAGAAGCTCAGCTCCATGGCCTGCAGGTGGGTGAACAGCCGCACCCGCAGGGCGCCCATCACCGAGTTGCCCACGGTGGCGGTGAGCCAGGTCTGCCACACGCCCAGCAGCGCGGTTGTGAGGTACGCGGCGATCATCAGCCCCACCAGAACGGCCAGGGCGGGCAGGTTGGGGCCGCCGGATGGGGGGAACAGCCCATCGTCGAACGCCCGCTGGATCAGCAGCGGGGGCAGCACCGACAACCCGGCGGAGAGGAGCACCAGGATGACCGTGACGGTGAGCTTGCGGCCGTGGGGCGCGAACAAACCCCGGATGCGGCGGAGCAAGTTGGGAATCTCCGGCGCTTCGGCGTTCTGTGCCCGCTGGGCCTCCGTGTCGCCGGACCGGATGCGGCCACCCCGGAACTGTTCTACGGGGCGGGCTCCCCCGCCGTGCATTCCGCTCATTGTTTCACTCTAAGACAGCGGGCCGACCCCACAACTCCGGGGCCGGTCCGTCAGCGTCTGTCGTCAGGAGTCAACCCTTGGTGGACCCGGCCAGCAGGCCGCGCACGAAGTAACGCTGCAGGCTGAAGAACACGATCAACGGAACGACCAGCGACACGAACGCGGCAGCGGTCAGGCGTTGCCAGTCCTGGCCCCTGGTGCCGGTGAGCTCGGCCAATCGCTGGGTCAACGGCGCGACGTCCTGGGTGCCGCCGGAGAAGATCAGGGCCACCAGCAGGTCGTTCCAGACCCAGAGGAACTGGAAGATCGCGAAGGACGCCAGCGCGGGAACCGCCAGCGGCAGGACGATCCGGAAGAAGACCTGGCCGTGGCTGGCCCCATCCACGCGGGCCGCTTCGATGACCTCGCCGGGGATCTCCGAGATGAAGTTGTGCAGCAGGAAGATCGCCAGCGGCAGGGCGAAGATCGTGTGCGCAATCCAGACCGGCAGGTAACCCTGCTCCGGGATCATCGGGATGATGCTGTGGACCCATTCCTGGCCGGGGCGCAGCAGTTGGGTGAACATCTGCAGCAGCGGGATCAGGGCGAGCTGCAACGGCACGATCTGCAGTGCGAAGATCAGCACGAACAGGGCGCCGCTGCCCTTGAACTTGATCCACGCGAAGGCGTACGCGGCCATCGCGGCGATCACCAGCGGGAACAGGGTGGCCGGGATGGCGATGGCCAGCGAGTTCACGAAGTAGGCGCCCAGCTGCGGCGAGGACTGCGAGGTGCTGAACAGCACTTCCTGGTAGTTGCCCAGGGTGAAGCCGGGGTTCTGGAAGATCGTCCACCAGCCGGTGGTGCTGATCAGGCCCGCCGGTCGAAACGACGAGATGAAGAGCCCGAACGTCGGCAGAGTCCACAGAACCGCGATGACCAGGGCCACCACCGTCGCCGTGCGGGACGTCAGCCGCCGTTTCACCCGGGTGGCCTTGCCCATCACCTCGGCGGTGGTGTCGGTCTTCGACGTCTTGATACCCGGAACGGGCAGGTCGACAACATTGTCGCTCATCGGATCTCCCTCTGCTGGCGCAGGATACGTACGTTGTAGATGACGATCGGCAGCACCAGGAGGAACAGCACGATCGCCAGTGCGGCGCCTCGACCCTGCTCACCGGCCCGGAAGGCCTGCGTGTACATTTCGTTGGCGATGACGCTGGTGTTGAAGTTTCCGGCGGTCATGGTGCGCACGATGTCGAACACCTTGAGGGTGGCGATGGAGATGGTGGTGATCACCACGACCAGCGACCCACGGATGCCCGGCAGGGTCACGTTGGTGAACCGCTGCCACGGGTTGGTGCCGTCCAGCTGCGCGGCCTCGATCTGCTCGGTGGGCACGCCCTTGATCGCGGCGGAGCAGATGACCATGGCGAACCCGGTCTGGATCCAGATCATCACGATGATCAGCAGGAACGTGTTGATCGGTGAGGTCTGCAGCCACTGCACGGGTTCGGCGCCGACCCAGACCAGGATCTGGTTGAGCAGGCCGATCTGCGCGTTGTCGCCGGACTTGTAGTCGTAGACGAAGCGCCAGATGATGCCGGCCCCCACGAACGAGATCGCCATGGGCATGAAGACCAGCGCCTTGAAGTACTTCTCGCCGCGGGACTTGTCGATGAACAGCGCGTAGGTCAGGCCGATGATGGTGGAGAGGATCGGCACGACGACGACCCAGATCACGGTGTTGCCGAGGGTGACGAGCGCCGCCGGCTGGGTGAACATCCAGACGAAGTTCTCTCCGCCCACCCATTCGCCCGAGCTGTTGCTGAAGGCCAGCAGCGAGGTGCGGAACGCCGGGTAGATGAGTCCGACCAGCAGCAACAGCACCGCCGGAAGGAGGAAGAAGGCGAGTTGCCAGTAGTCGCGCCCACGCTTGGGCGCCTTGTCGATCAGGAAGAGCACTAGCCCGATCACGAGCGAGAAGGCGGCGAGTGCCGCCACCACCTGAATTATCTTGCCGAGTAGATCCGCGGTCGTCATTGGCCGGACCCTTCTATGGTCTCGAGAGGGGGTGGTACAAAAAGTTGGGGGGGTACTGCGGGGTGGGCCCGCCTCGCGGCGGACCCACCCGGTGGTGCGGTTGCTAGCTCTTCGGCCAGCTGGACTCGATGGTGTCGACGACCTTCTGGGTGTCGTCGCCACTGAGCCAGTTCACGACGCCCTTCCAGAAGGAGTCGGTGCCCACGGCACCCGGCATCAGGTCAGAGCCGTCGAAACGGAAGACCGTGTTCGGGTCCTGCAGGATCTCGACGCTCTGCTTCAGGATGTCGCTCGAGGCGAGCGAGGCGTCCAGGCCGGTGTTGGCGCTGATGACGCCGCCCAGCTCCACGCGGTTGTTCGCCCAGGTGTCGCTGGAGAGGTAGCTGAGCACTGCGGTGATTTCGTCGCTCTCGGCGAAGGCACCAACCAGCTCGCCACCGCCGGTGACGGCCTGCTCTCCGCCGACCTCGGCGGGCGGCAGCAGGAAGGCGTAAACATCGCCGTCGGGAGCAACGGTGACCTTGGACTCGTCCGCGTTCTTCCAGAAGCCCTCGTAGAACGAGGCCTGGTGGTGCAGGGAGCAGCTTCCGTCGAGGATCGGCAGTCCGGCGTCACCGAACTCCGTGGAGATGATCGACGACACGTCGCCGAGACCGGCGTTGACGAATTCGGGGTTCTTCAGGATCTCGCCGACCGAGTCGAACGCGCTGACGATGGCCGGGTCGTTGAACGGGATTTCGTGGCTGACCCACTTGTCGTAGGTTTCCGCGCCGGCCTGGCGAAGGACGTAGTCCTCAACCCAGTCCGTTCCCGGCCAACCGGTGGCGTCACCGGAGCCGATGCCGACACACCACGGCACGTTGCCGTCGGCGACGATCTGCTCGCTGAGCTCGGTCAGTTCACCGAGGGATTCGGGGATCGCGTAGCCCTGTTCTTCGAACCCTGCCGGGGAGTACCACACGTAGCCCTTGATGCTGGCCATCAGCGGTGCGGCGTAGAAGGTGCCGTCGGCAGCGGTGCCGTAGCCCTTCCAGTCGGTGGACCACCACGTGTCGACGTTGGCCTCGACGGCCTCGGGGGCGGCCTTGAGGAAGCCGGCGTCGGCTAGCTTGTTGAACAGTCCGGGCTGCGGGATGATGCCGATGTCCGGAGCGCTGCCGCCCTCGGCGAGAACGGCGATCTGGGCCTCGAACTCTTTGGTTCCCGTGTAGTTCACGGTGATGCCGGTGCAGGCCTGGAAGTCCGCCCAGGAGGAAACGAGGCGGTCGGCCTCGTCGTCCTGGATGGTGCCGCCGATGCTGACCTCGGGGTTGCCCTCGAAGGTGCCGTAGTCGGTGTAGTCCGCGCAGTCGGTGTCTTCCGCGGTCTGGGCGGCGATGTCGCCGGTGCAGCCAGTCAGGGCCAGTCCCAGCACTGCGGCTGCAGCGACCGGGACAAAGAGCCGGCGGTGCTGTTTCACGCTCATGCAAATCCTCCTCGTTGAGTGTTGCTGGTGGCCGTTCGCGGTGTGCCGCTGCGGCCGGAAATGTGATGCTGGTGCTCATGGTGACGGTGCTGGAAACGGTTGCATAAGGAACCGGTTCCACAGCACAAATTACGGCACAGAACCGTTCGCCACAACCCTGAATGATCACAGATTGACAAAAATCGCGCTCTCACGCACTGCGTTCTTCGACGAGGTCACGCTCAGGTCCCAATTTCGGGAACCGGTTCCACTCCGGAAGTAGGCAGCGCTAGGGTGTCTTCAGCGGTTCCAAGGACGGGAGGCTGGCATGAGCGCGATTGCGGATGTCGCACGCCTTGCCGGCGTGGCGAAGGCCACGGCGTCCCGCGCCCTCAGCGGCCGCGGCTATGTCTCCGAGGAAACCCGGCGCAGGGTCGTCGAAGCGGCGGCCCGGATCGGCTACGTCGCCTCCCCCAACGCGGCCAGCCTGGTCACCGGGCGCACCCAGAGTGTCGGCGTCATCATCCCCTTCATCAGTCGGTGGTTCTTTGCGGAGGTTCTCGAAAGCCTCGAGCAGGCGCTGCTCGCCCAGGGCTATGACATGACCCTGTACAACCTGCCAGCGGTCTCCGATGAGCGGGAACGCATTTTCGACTTCTTCCTGGCCCGCAAGCGGTTCGACGGCGTCATCTCGGTCGGTGTCGAGCTCACCGACGCCGAGGTCGACCTGCTGCACCGCCTGGGCCGACCCCTGGTCGGCATCGGCGGCGACATCCCCGGCGCGCGCACCATCGCCATCGACGACGTCGGCGCCGCGCGGCTGGCCACCGAGCACCTGCTGAGCCTGGGCCACACCGACATCCGCCACATCGGCGGCGACCAGGCCGACCAGATGGACTTCGCCGTGCACACCCAGCGCCTCACCGGCTTCAACCGCGCCATGCAGGCGGCCGGACTGCCCATCGACGGCTGCTTCACCCCGTGCGCGTTCACGATCCCCGGCGGCTACGAGGCCGGCCTGGCTCTCTTCGGAGATCCGCGGCGCCGGCCGACGGCGGTGTTCGCGGCGAGCGACGAGATCGCCATCGGCCTGATCATCGCGGCGCGGGACCTCGGCATCCAGGTGCCGAGCGAGCTGTCGGTGATCGGCATCGACGGGCATCCGTACGCCGAGATGTTCCGGCTCACCACCATTGAACAGCACCCGAGGAACCAGGCCCGGATGGCGGTGGAATCCCTGCTGGCCGCGCTGGCGCCCGATGCGGACCCGGCCATGCTTGGCTTGAGGCGCGCACCGACCAACCTGGTCATGCGCTCCAGCACCAGCGCGCCCCGGTAGCCCAGGCCGCGTTGCCCCGGCCGCCGTGACCAGCGCCGGGCACGAACCCGGCCAGCGAGCGCGCTCCTTCCCGGGTTAACCTCTAGGGCATGATTTCCGTTCCCGCCGCGGCTGCCACCCGTTACACGCCGCGACACGCCCTCGACCTGGCGGCCACGATGGCTCCGCACCGCCGCGGCGTCGGCGACCCTACTTTCCGCGTCGACGCCACCGGCCTCTGGCGCGTTCAGGTCACGCCGCTGGGGCCGGTGACCCTGCTGCTGCGGCAAGTGGTCGACGGCAGCGTCGACGCACAGGCCTGGGGGCCGGGAGCCGCGTGGGCCATCGAGCAGGTTCCGGCGCTGCTGGGCCGGCACGATGACTGGTCCGGGCTCGACCTCGGCGCGCACCCCGCCCTGGCGGAGGTGCGCCGTCGCGCGCCCGGCGTTCGGCTGGGCAGCTCCGGTCTGGTCTTCGAGTCGCTGCTCCCGGCCGTCCTCGAGCAGAAGGTCACCATCCTGGAGGCGCACCGCGCCTGGTACCGGTTGATCCGCCGCCATGGTGAGAGCCCGCCGGGACCGGCGCCGGAAGGGATGCTGGTGCCGCCCGGCCCCGAGCGCTGGCGGCTGGTGCCGTCGTGGGGGTGGCACCGGGCCGGCGTCGACCCCCGCCGCTCCCGCACCGCCGTCACGGTGGCCGCCGTCGCCACCTCCCTCGACCGCCCGGTCGACGTGGCCGTGACCGCGCGCCGGCTGCAGTCGCTACCGGGCGTGGGCCGTTGGACTGCCGCCGAGGTGACCCAGCGTTCGCACGGCGACCCGGATTCGGTGAGCGTGGGCGACTATCACCTGGCCGCGCAGGTGGGCTGGGCACTCACCGGATCCCCCGTCGACGACGACGGCATGCTCGAACTGCTCGAGCCCTTCCTCGGCCATCGCCACCGCGTGGTGCGCCTCATCCTGGGCAGCGGCTACCGCGCCCCACGCCGGGGCCCCCGGATGACCATCCAGGATCACCGCTTCCACTGACTCAGCGCTGGGAGCCGGCGAGCAGCGCGGTGACGAAGTAGCGCTGGAAGGCGAAGAACACGATCAGCGGGATGATCATCGACAGGAACGCGCCACTGGAGAGCACGTCGATGTTGGCGCCGAACTGCCGGAGCTGGCCCTGGATGGCGACGGTCACCGGTTGCGAGGACGCGTTGGTGAAGATCAGCGCGATCAGCAGGTCGTTCCACACCCAGAGGAACTGGAAGATCCCCAGTGACGCCACCGCCGGCATGCCCAGCGGCAAGACGATGCGGGAGAAGATCCGCCAGTCGCTGGCCCCGTCCAGGCGGGCGGCTTCCATGAGCTCGCCGGGGATCTGGGTGAAGAAGTTGCGCAGCAGGAAGATCGCGAACGGCAGCCCGAAAGCGGTGTGGAAGATGACGACGCCCGCGATCGAACCGAACAACCCCAGGGTGCCGAACAGGCGGGCGATCGGGATCAGCGCCACCTGCACCGGGACGGCCAGGAGCACGATGACACCGACCAGCAACCAGTCCCGACCCGGGAATTCGACCCACGCGAACGCGTAGCCTGCGAGCGCGCCGATCACGATCACCAGCACCGTCGTGGGGATGGCGATGGCGATCGTGTTCACGAAGGAGCCCACGAACTGCGGATTGCCCAGCAGTTCCGCGTAATTGTCGAAGGTGAGTTGGGCCGGCCGGGTGAACACGGTCCACCAGCCGGACTGGCTGTTGTCGGTGCTGTCGCGCAGCGACGCGATGAACAGGCCGACCGTGGGCACCAGCCAGAAGATGGCCACCAGGGCAAGGACGAGATTGATGACGCTGCTGCCGAGGAAGTCCAGGACCTTCCCGGCGGCGCTGCGCTTGGGCTTGACCAGAGTGAGCTTCGCGGAGGTCGTCGCACTACCGCTGAGGTCGACATCCGCGACGGTATTGGTGGTCATCGTTCCCGGTCCATTCTGAAGCGGCGCACGTTGATGATCATGAAGGGCAGCACCAAAATCAACAGCAGCACGGCGAGGGCCGAACCGAGGCCCTGGTCGTTGCCGCCGCCGAAGGACACCGTCCACATCTGCACCGCGATCACCGTGGCATCCGGCAACGACGACGGTGGTGGAATGACGTAGACCAGGTCGAAGATCTTCAGCACGTTCACGATCAGCGTCACGAACACCACGATCAGCACCGGGGACAGCAACGGAGCCGTGATCCGGCGGAAGACCTGCCACTCGTTGGCGCCGTCCATGCGGGCCGCTTCCTGCAGTGACCGGTCCATGGCCGAGAGGCCGGAGGCGATCATGACCATGGCGAACCCGGCCCAGATCCAGATGTAGCTCAGGATCACGACCGCCGTCACCAGGGCGGGGCCCAGCCAGGACACCCCGGCGTAAGAGGCCGAGAAGTTCGTGGCCGGCAGGGAGAGCGTCAGGTCTTCGGCCGGCAGGCCGGTCAGGGTGTAGGTGCCGTCGGCGGCAGTGCGCGCCGTGGCCACGACCTCGCCGGACGAGTCGAGGGCGGTCACGGTGACATCGGGCAGGCCGACCTTGTCGTCGCCGATCTCACCGGGCGTTCCGCCGCCACCGCGGATGAAGTCGAGCCAGACGGTGCCGCTGATGGCATCGCCGGCAGGGTCATCCGCTGCCACCGCCGATGCCGCGGTCCCGGGGATGTTCGACTCGTTGATCCCGATCAGCGGGAAGTCCGCCACCGAGCCGGCCTGCACGGTCCCGTCGGTCTGAATAGCCCCGTCCGCTTCCGCCAGACCGGCGTCCTCCCGCGGCCGGGCGTTCGGGTAAGCGGAGCTGCCGCCGAAGATGTCGTGCACCCCGACGAGCGCCGCGTTGACCACCCCGAGGTTGGGGTTCTCCTGGAAGGTGGTACGGAAGATGACCCCGGCGGCGACCATGGAGATGGCCATCGGCATGAAAACGATCAGCTTGAAGGCGATCCCCCACTTGATCCGGTCCATCAGCACCGCGAAGATCAGGCCCAGGATGGTGACCGTGACCGGCACCACCAGGACCCAGATCACATTGTTGCGGATGGCGACGAAGGTGGCCGGGTCGGTGAACATCGTGATGTAGTTGCCGAGGCCGAGGAAGTTGCTGCCGGCCGCGTCGAACAGGGACCGGTAGATCGAGTAGATCACCGGGTAGACGACCAGCACACCGAGCAGCACCAGTGCGGGGGCGAGGAAGGCCAGCGCGATGAACAGCCGCCGACCGCCGGCCGCCTTCTGGTGGCGACCGCCGGTGCCGCCGGCCGTCGCCGCCGACTTCGGCGTGGCCGGCGGGTTTCCCACCGCGGTGGTCATCGGTCTCCCCTGCCCTGGACTCGGTCGTCCTAGCCGAACGCGGCGGCCGCGGACTCTTCGAGCTTCTGTTGCGTGCCGGCGATGTCGGTGGGGTTGTTGAAGAAGTCGATCAGGATCTGCCACTCTCCGGTGCCCTTGGTGCCGCCGAACGCGCTCGGCGCCAGGTCGGACATGTCGAACCTGAATGTTTCGGCCGAGACCAGGGACTCAGCGATCTGCCGGCTGGTTTCGTCCGGGTAGGATCCCATATCCACGTTCTTGTTCGGCGAGGTGAAGCCGCCCTCCTGCACCCAGATGGTGGCTGCCTCGGGCGTCGCCAGGTACTGCATCAGCGCCGCTGCGCCCTCGTTGTCGGTGAGCTGCACCGCCACATTGCCGCCGCCGACCACCGAAGGCTCCGAGTCGTTCACCGACGGGAAGTCGTAGAACTTCGCCGTCTCGCCGACGACGGCGGCGGTGTCGCTGGAGATGTTGCCGGCTACGAAGTCGCCCTCGAAGACCGTGCCGGCGGCAGGCGGATCGCCGAAGACCGCGATCACCGAGTCACCGAAGGTGCGTTGGGCGGTGCCGGGCTGGATGAGCGTCGTGTTGCCCCACAGCGTGCCGAGTTCGGTCAGCGCGTCGGCGACGGACGGGTCGGTCCAGGGGATTTCGTGGGTGGAGAGCTGGTCGTACTTCTCACCGCCAGCGGTGCGCAGGTAGACGTTCTCGAACCAGTCCGTCATCGGCCAGCCGGCGTCGGCGCCGATGGAGAGGCCGTACACGCCGGAGTCCGAGATGATCCCGAGTTGGTCATTGAAGTCCTCCCAGGTTTCCGGCACCTCGGCACCGGCGGTGTCGTACACCTCGGTGTTGTACCAGACGGTGGACTTGTTGGCGGCCTTGAACCACACGCCGTAGAGACTGCCGTCGGCGCTGCCGAGGTCGACCCAGTCCTGCGAGTAGTTCGCCTTCACCTCGTCCTGGGTGGCCGAGTCCAGTTCGACGAGGTTGCCGTCCGCGGCCAGCGATTGCAGGAGCCCGGGCTGCGGAATAACCGCCACGTCGGGCGGGTCGCCGCCCTCGACCTTGGTGTTGAGGGTCGTGGCGACGTCGGTGCCGTAACTGGTGTAGTTGACTTTGGCACCGGTGTCGTCCGAGAACTTCTTGAGCACTTTCTCGAAGTTCGTCTGCTCGGCGCCGGACCAGTCGGACGCCACGTTGAGCGTCACGCCGTCCAACTCGCCGGACGCCGGCGAGTCGGTGCCGGTGTCAGAACCACTCGTGCATCCGGCCAGCACCAGCGCGGCCGTTCCGCCGATGGCGACGGTGGCGAGCAGGCGGCGGGGTCGTTGGGATCTCATCATTCCTCCTGGGGTGTGGAGACGTGGCTGTGGAGATCAAAGGGCCGAGTCCTCGTCACCGAGGAATCGGTTCCGCAGGGAAAGATACGCCCGGCCATCCCCTTTTTCAACCTCGGCCGCCCCGCCGCGCGCGCGCGAAGGCGAGCCGCGACTCGCTGGGCCGCAGTTCAGCTGTCGCCGGCCCCGATTGCCTCCGCCTCGTCGAGGGCGTTTTCCACCCCGCCGTCGGCCCGGACCAGGTGGCGCCGGCCGAGCACGATGAGCAGCACTGCCACGAGCACGGATGCCGCGGCCGCATAGAACGGTGTCGCCGAGGTGAACTGGTCCGCCAGCAGCGTCGCGGCCGGCGGCGCGATGGCCCCGCCGAGGAACCGTACCCCGGAGTACGAGGACGAGGCGACGCTGCGCGGCAGGTCGGTGGCCTCCATCACACTCTCGGTGAGCACGGTGTTGAGCACTCCGAGCAGCAGTCCGCCCACGATCACGCAGACCACCAGACCGACCGCGGTGCCGATGAACAGGCCGGCCGCGGCCAGGTCGAGGGCGAGCAGGGGCAGCACCAGCCAGAGTACCCCGCTGCGCCGCATCCGCCGGGTGAGCAGCGGGGCCACCCAGACCGACGTGACCGCCAGCGAGATGCCCCAGCCGAAGAACACCAGGCCCAGGCTGACCGCGCTGCCCAGCCCCAGCGGCACCAGGGCGAACGGCGTGTAGGCCAGAAGCACGAAAAAGCCGATGTTGTAGAACAGGGCGGCGGCAGCGAGGATGCCCAGGCCCGGCCGGGCCAGCGCCCGGAACGGGGCGGAGAGGCGGGTGGGCGCCGGCTTGGGGCCATCCGTCTTGAGCAGCACCACGATGGCGATGAACCCGACGGCCATCAGGGTGGCGCTGCCGAAGAACGGTCCGCGCCAGCTGATGCTGCCGAGCAGCCCGCCCAGCAGTGGCCCGATCGCGATGCCGAGGCCGAGCGCGGCCTCGTAGAGGATGATCGCCGAGGAGGTGCCGCCCGCGGCGGCGCCCACGATGGTGGCCAGCGCGGTGGAGATGAACAGGGCGTTGCCCGGTCCCCAGCCGGCGCGGAAGCCGATGATCGACTCGACGTCCTGCGAGAGCCCGGCGGCGAGGGCGAAGACCACGATCAGGGCCAGGCCGATCAACAGGGTGCGCTTGGCACCGATCCGGCTGGAGAGCCAGCTGGTGAAGAACATCGCGAGGCCGGTGACGAGCAGGTAGCTCGTGAAGAGCATTTCGGTCTCGGTGGGGGTCGCGGCCAGGTCCGCGGCGATGGCCGGCAGGATCGGGTCGACGAGGCCGATGCCCATGAACGCGATCACGCAGGCGAAGGCGACGGCCCACACGGCTCTGGGCTGGTACAGGATGCTCGGCCGGGCCGCGGCAGTGCCGGCGGTGGCGGTCGGCGAGGCGGTGGCGCGGCTCATCGGGCGGCCACCGCGGTGTCGGCGGCCCGGTATCCGGCGGCGGCGCTCGGCGGCGGCGCATCCTGTCGCTCGGTCGCTTCGACCCGGTCGCGCAGGATGGCGACGGCGCGCTCGAGCGTGTCGACGTCGGCGGCGGAAAGGTCGGCGAAGTACGGCAGCAGGGCGGCGGCCAGCTCCGTGCGCCAGGCGATCAGCGCGGCCGTGCCGGCGTCGGTGATGCTGGTGCGGCTGACCCGGGCGTCGGCCGGGTCGCCGGTGCGTTCGATCCAGCCGCGGGCGGCGAGGCCGCCGACGAGCTTGGTCGCCGTCGGCTGCGAGACGCGACTCAGGTCGGCCAGCTCGCCGAGGCGGATGGGACCGCTGGTGAGCAGTACGCTCAGCGTGCGCCACACGGCGGGTGATTCGCTGCCCTGCGCCGCGCGGGCGGCCACGCGGGTCAGACGGTGGTTGACGGAGACCAGGTCCCCAAGGATGTCAGTGAGTTCTGCGGGCATCCACCCACTATATACATAGTCAAGCTATATATCTAGTCTGCCAACCGGGTTCCAAGGATAAAGCGACGAGATAAGGACGGAATTGGACGCAGGGTCCATATTTCCGGCCGTTGTCCTTGTCAACGTTCGTCGGCGGGGTTAACTGCAGCGGGCGCCGCACCCCGGAGGGTGCGACGCCCGTCGCTAGTGAGTCGGCTTGCGCCGTTACACCGGAAGCAACTGCCCCTTGCGGGGATGCGACTACTTGAGGGTGACGGTGGCGCCAGCGGCCTCGAGGGAAGCCTTTGCCTTGTCGGCAGCTTCCTTCGCAACGCCTTCGAGGACGGCCTTCGGCGCGCCATCGACAACGGCCTTGGCCTCGCCGAGGCCCAGGCTGGTGAGCTCGCGCACAACCTTGATGACCTGGATCTTCTTGTCGCCGACGGCGTCAAGGATGACGTCGAATGCGGACTGCTCTTCGACCTCTTCGGCTGCGGCGGCGGGGCCAGCGGCTCCGGCGACGGCGACGGGTGCAGCCGCGGTGACCTCGAAGGTCTCCTCGAATGCCTTGACGAACTCGGAGAGCTCGATGAGGGTGAGGCCCTTGAACTGCTCGAGCAGCTCTTCAGTGGAAAGCTTTGCCATGATTTTTCTCCTATTAGTTTCTTAGTTACTCACCGCGGTACAGGCAGATGCCTAGTTCGCGGACTCCTGCTTTTCACGCAGCGCTTCGATGGTGCGAACAGCCTTCGACAGCGGTGCGTTGAACAGATATGCGGCTCCGAACAGCGAGGCCTTGAAGGCGCCGGCAAGCTTGCCGAGCAGAACTTCACGGGACTCGAGGTCGGCGAGCTTGCCTACCTCTGCGGCGGTCAGGGGGTTACCGTCGAAGTAACCACCCTTGACAACCAGGAGAGGGTTTGCCTTGGTAAAGGCACGCAGCTTCTTCGCGACGGCGACAGGGTCACCGTGTACGAAAGCGATTGCGGACGGGCCAACGAGCTCCTCGTCAAAAGACGTGATGCCGGCGTTGTTGGCCGCAATCTTGGTGAGCGTGTTCTTTACCACGGCGTACGTGGCGTCTTCACTGATGGATGTGCGCAGCTCCTTGAGCTTTGCGACAGTGAGTCCGCGGTACTCGGTGAGCAGAACGGCGGTCGAGCTCTGGAATCTCTCCTGCAGCTCGGCGACCGTTGCTTCCTTGTTCGCCATGGCGCTCCTCTAAATATTCATGTGCCGGTAGCCCGGGGCGCAGACATGAAAAAAGCCCCAGCGCAAGCGCCGGAGCTGAGGCCAGTTGGACTGGCTAACTTCGAACACCTGCGCGGGCCGTTCACGTGAATGAACCTTCGATCGCTTTTCCATTTCTGGGCAGCGACAACCGGCGGTCTTTGGCTGTTGTCCACCCTAGGGGATCCACCGCCCCCGGCGCAAATCGACCACGGGCACCGGCAGCCTGAAAACTAGTTGACAAAAGTCCACTATGTATTCATAGTTGACCTCTGTCAATCATCTAGCTGGAGAGTCATGTCACGCCGATCCCGCACCACCACTTCCCCGAGCCGGGCCATCACGGCCGACGGCTCCATGACGCAACGCCAGGTGCTCGAAGCCCTCTCCGGCCTCCTCCTGGGCATGTTCGTCTCAATCCTCGCCGGCACCGTGGTGAGTACCTCTCTGCCGATCATCATCTCCGACCTCAAGGGCGACCAGTCCGCGTACACCTGGGTCATCACCGCCACCCTGCTGGCCACCACGGTCTCCACGCCCATCTGGGGCAAGTTCGCCGACCTCTTCAACCGCAAGCTGCTCATCCAGCTCGCCCTGGCCACCTTCGTGATCGGCTCGGCCCTGGCCGGTTTCTCCCAGGACACCGGCACCCTCATCGGTTTCCGAGTGCTGCAGGGCCTCGGTGCCGGCGGACTCGCCGCGCTCAGCCAGATCATCATGGCCGACATCATCAGCCCCCGCGACCGCGGCAAGTACGCCGGCCTGTTCGGCGGCGTCATGGCCCTCGGCACCGTCGGCGGCCCGCTGCTCGGCGGCGTGGTGACGGATGCTTTCGGCTGGCGCTGGAACTTCTTCATCGCCCTGCCCGTGGCCATCGTCGCCATCGTGCTCCTGCAGCGCACCCTGCACCTGCCGCCGCGCGTTAAGCGCGTCGTGAAGATCGACTACCTCGGCGCCGTCCTCATCGCCGGTGGCGTTTCGCTGCTGATGATCTGGGTCACCCTGGCCGGCAGCCAGTTCGAGTGGGCCTCCGTCGAGTCCATCGTCATGGTCGCGGCGTCCGCGCTGCTGCTCATCGCCGCCGTGATCGTGGAATTCAAGGTCGCCGAGCCGATCATCCCGCTGACCCTGTTCAAGAACCGCACCTTCACCCTGGCCACCGTCGCCAGCATTTCGGTGGGCGTATCGATGTTCGGCACCTCTGTGTTCCTCAGCCAGTACATGCAGCTGGCCCGGGGTGCGACACCCACCCAGTCCGGCCTGCTGACCATCCCGATGATGGGTGGCCTGCTCATCTCCTCCACCCTGTTCGGTACCGTGATCAGCCGCACCGGCAAGTGGAAGTCGATCATGGTCTCCGGCAGCGTCCTCGTCATCGGCGGCCTGCTCCTGCTGGGTACCCTGCAGTACGACACCAACCTGATCCTGGTCGGCATCTACATGTTCGTCCTCGGCGCCGGCCTGGGCATGGTCATGCAGAACCTCGTCCTCGTGGTGCAGAACTCGATCGAGGTGACCAACCTCGGTGTCGCCACCAGCGCCGTCACCTTTTTCCGCAGCCTCGGCGGCACCGTCGGTGTCTCGGTACTCGGCTCTGTGCTCGGCACCGTCGTCGCCCAGCACATCAAGGACGGCATCGCCGGGCTGAACCCGGCCGATCAGGCCGTGGCGATCAAAACCCTCGGCTCCGGCGTGATCCCTCACGTCAGCAGCCTGCCGCACACCATCCAGGTAGTCGTCGAGTCCGCCTACGGTTCCGGCGTGGGCACCGTGTTCCTGCTCGGTGTACCGCTGGCCGTGATCAGCCTGGTGATGGTCGCTCTGATGCCCAACGCGTCGCTCGGCACCCAGACGGCGATCGACCTGACCCGCGCCAAGGCGGCCCGCGAGGCCGCCGGCAACCAGGAGCCCACCGACCAGCGCGAGCTCGAAAACGCCGAAGACATGCTGATCGAGGTGGGCGCGGCATCCGCCGGACTTGCCCCGGTCGGCCTGGCTCGCCCCACCGGCTCGATCCGGGTGATCCGGGACACCGAGAACCCGTCGGAATCCCCGAGCACGAATCGCTAGTGTGATGGTCATGAGCGAGAACGTCGACCTGCCGCCGGCCGCCGACGCCACCGAGGCGCTGGCCGAGGTCGAAGAGCAGATGATGGAACTGGCGGCACACGTGCGCGGCGCCATCCGCGAGGCGGCGACGAGCATCGACCCGGCCCTGCAGCCCTTCGGCCTCAAGATCCTGCGGATGCTGCGCCGGTGCGGGCCGACCCACGCCAGCGCTCTGGCCGAGTCGATGGACGTGGACCGCAGCGTGATCAGCCGCCAGGCGCGACTGCTCGAGGAGCTCGGCCTGCTCGAACTCGCCGCGGACCCGGCCGACGGGCGGGCCCGGTTCCTCGCGGCAACTCCGCTGGCGATCGAGAAGATGTCGGCAGCGCCCGGCGGCGACAAAAGCTTCATCCACGCCCGCCTCGCCGGCTGGCCCGAAGCCGACCTGCATGAATTCGCGCAGCTGCTCAAACGGCTGAACTCGTCGACATAAGGAAATAGTGGGCTTTCAAGGACGCGGTTGCCGAAAGCATCCCGATAACCTCACTATTTCCTTATTCGCCGGCGGGCATGATGGAGGGCATGAGCATCAGCGCAGAGGCCCTCTCGAGTGATTTCCGTGCCAGCCGACACGGCGGCGACTACCCGCGTCCGCAGCTCGTGCGGCGGGACTGGCACGAGCTGGGCGGCGCGTGGGGGTTCGAGTTCGACGACAACGACGAGGGCGAGGCCGGCCGCTGGCATGCCGACCCCCGGTTCACCCGCACCATCCGCGTGCCGTTCCCGTTCGAGTCGTCGGACTCCGGCATTCACGACACCGGGTTCCACGCCGTCATCTGGTACTCGCGCCAGTTCGGTGCCGACGAGCTCAGTCAGGCGGGATTCGGAGCAGGGGCGCCCGCGCCCAAGCGCCTGCATCTCCGATTCGGCGCCGTCGACTACCGTGCCCGGGTGTGGGTGGATGGCAGCTTCGTCGGCGAACACGAGGGCGGCCAGACCCCATTCTCGTTCGACATCACGGATGTCCTCGACCTCACAGCCACCGAGCACACCGTGGTGGTGCGCGCTGAAGACGATCCGCTGGACGCCGCGCAGCCGCGCGGCAAACAAGATTGGCAGCTCGACCCGCATGTCATCTGGTACCACCGCACCAGCGGCATCTGGCAGCCGGTCTGGTTGGAAGCCACGGCCGCGACAGCCGTGACGGTGCTGCACTGGACTCCGGACCTGGTGGCCGGCACCGTGCGGGTGCGGGTGGATCTGACCCGCCGCCCGCCGGCTGGCAGCACCCTGTCGTACGCGCTCAGCTACGAGGGGACCCCCGTCGCCGCCGCCAGCCACACGATCGCCGAGGCCACCGCCACCGCCGTCATCACCCTGGCCGGGCAGGCCAACGGCCAGGCCCTCGAGGACCTGCTCTGGAGCCCGGAGCACCCGCGACTGCTCGACGCCACGGTGACCCTCTCGATCGGCGGTCACCTCCTGGACGAGGTGCAGTCCTACCTGGGGCTGCGCTCAACTGCCGTCGGCGGGAGCGCCTTCCTCCTCAACGACCGCCCCTACTACCTGCGCTCGGTGCTGCAGCAGGGCTACTGGCCCACCTCGCACCTGGCCAGCCCCAGCGCCGATGCGCTCCGCCGCGACGTCGAGCTGATCAAGGAACTCGGTTTCAACGCCGCCCGCGTGCACCAGAAGATCGAGGATCCGCGGTTCCTCTACTGGGCCGACCGGCTGGGCCTGCTGATCTGGGGCGAGGCTCCCGGCGCGTTCGCCTTCAGCCCGGCGGCCGTGCGGCGCACGACCGCGGAGTGGACGGCAGCGCTCGAACGCGACCACTCGCATCCGTCGATCGTCACCTGGGTGCCCATCAACGAGAGCTGGGGCGTGCCGCACCTCGCCCACGACCCGGCGCAGGCGGCGTTCGCCCGGGCACTGGCCGACCTCACCCGGGCGCTGGACCCGTCCCGCCCGGTCGTCTCCAACGACGGGTGGGAGCACGTGGACTCGGATATCGTGACGGTGCACGACTACGACGCCGACGGTGACACCCTCGGCGCGCGCTACCGCGACCATGCGGCGGTGGCCCGGCTGCTGGCCGGAACCGGCCCGGCGGGGCGCCGGTTGCTGTTGCCCGACCAGGACCCGGCGGGCCGGCCCGTGATGCTCACGGAGTTCGGCGGCATCTCGTTCCCCGGCGAAGACGCGGACGCCGGCTCGTGGGGGTACTCCAGCGCCACCTCGACGGATGACTTCCTGGCCCGCCTCGCCACGGTGGTGGACGCTGCCCGCGGCAGCGGGGTGCTGGCGGGCTTCTGCTACACCCAGCTGACCGACACCTTGCAGGAGACCAACGGGTTGGTCGACGAGAACCGCACGGCCAAGGCTCCGATCGACCGTCTCCGGGCGATCATCACCGGGGACCGCCCGGACTGAGCGGGGTCAGGCCAGCGGCAACGCCACCCGGAAGCTGGTGCGTCCCGGCCGGCTGTCCACGGTGACCTCGCCGTGATGGGCGGCGACGACGGCCTGCACGATGGCCAGGCCGAGGCCGGTGCTGCCGCCGGTGCCCCGGAACCGGGAGCTGTCCCCGCGGGCGAACCTCTCGAACAGGGTCGCCCGCAGGTTCTCCGGGATTCCGGGACCGTTGTCGGTGATGGTGACCACGGCACGGTCGCCCTCGGCGGCCAAGGCCACCTCGACGCGGGTGCCGGGATCGGTGTGCACCCGGGCGTTGGCGAGCAGATTGGCGAACACCTGGTGCAACCGCGGGCCGTCTCCGGCGGCCAGGACCGGCTCCTCGGGCAGGTCGAGGTCCCAGGTGTGGTCGCGGCCCGCCGCATGGGCGTCGCTGACCACGTCGACGAGTAACCGGGTGAGGTCGACCGGTTCGTGCTCCAATTCACGGCCCTCATCGAGGCGTGCGAGCAACAGCAGGTCCTCGACGAGACCGGTCATCCGCACCGACTCGGATTCGATGCGGCCGATGGCGTGGATGGTGTCCGGCGGCAGATCCTGGCCGCTGCGACGCGTGAGCTCGGAGTACCCGCGGATCGACGCGAGCGGCGTACGCAACTCGTGGCTGGCATCCGCCACGAACTGCCGCACTTTCCGCTCGCTGGCCTGACGGGTTTCAAGGGCGAGGTCGACGTGATCGAGCATCCGATTGAGCGCGGAGCCCACCCGGCCCACTTCCGTGCGGGGGTCGGTGTCGGCGGCAGGAACCCGGTCGACCAGCAGCACGTCACCACGGTCCAGGGGAAGTTCGGACACCCGGGTGGCCGTTTCCGTGACGCGTTGCAGCGGGCGCAACGCCAGCCGCACGATCGCCGTCGCGAGGAACACCACGACGATGATGCCGGCCAACGACACCAGGCCGATGATGACGGCCAGCTGGGTTGCGGTCTGGGTGACGCTGGAGACCGGCAGGCCGATGAGGTAGAGCTCCCCGGTCCGGGGGGCGGTCGCTGCGAGGACCCGGTACTCGCCGACGTCGCCGCCCAGGTTCACGCTGAACGGGGCGGAGGTGCCGTCCTGCTGCACGGCAGAGTCGAGTTCGGTGACCAGCTGGGTCACCTGATCGTCGCTGAGAGCCACGACGGTGCCGCTGTCATCGATGTAGCCGGCGGAGACGGAGATGCCGTCGTAGACCAGCGCCAGGGTGCCGGGCGCCTGGCCCGGCCGGTTGAGCACGTCACTGGCGGTGGGGGTCGTGGTGGTGAAGTCGGTGGCTCCGGGCCGGCCGCCGACGACGTCGCTGGAGCGTTGGGCGGCGTTGCCCAGCTGGTCGTCGAGGCCGTCCATCAGGTTGGCGCTGAGGATGGCGACGCTCACCACACCGATCACGAGGCTCACCAGGGCGAGCATCGCGACCATGGCCACGACCAGGCGCCGGCGCAGGGTCCAGGGCGCCCGGCCGCTGCGGGTCGGGATGATCGGCGTCGCCTCCCGGATGCGTCGCGCGACCATCAGGCGATCTTCAACATGTATCCCGCGCCGCGCACGGTGTGGATCATGGGGTCACGGCCGGCGTCGACCTTTTTACGCAGGTAAGAGATGTAGATCTCCACGACGGAGGACTTGCCGCCGAAGTCGTAGCTCCACACCCGGTCGAGGATCTGGGCCTTGCTGAGCACCCGCCGCGGATTGCGCATCAGGAAGCGCAGCAATTCGAACTCGGTGGCGGTCAGTTCGATCTGCTCACCCGCTCGGAACACCTCATAGCTGTCCTCGTCGAGGGTGAGGTCGCCCACGGTAATCCGCGGGTCGCTGGAGTCTGAGACCGCCATGGTGGAGCGCCGGATGAGGCCCCGCAACCGGGCGACGACCTCTTCGAGGCTGACCGGCTTGGTGACGTAGTCGTCACCGCCGGCGGTGAGGCCGGCGATCCGGTCGTCCAGCGAGTCCTTCGCCGTGAGGAAGAGCACCGGCGTCTCGTAGCCGTCCGCCCGCACCCGCTGCAGCACCTGCAGGCCGTCGATGTCGGGGAGCATGATGTCGAGCACGATCGCGTCCGGCCGGAACTCCCGGGCCAGGGTGATCGCCGCCCGGCCCTCACCGGCGGTACGCACCTCCCAACCTTCGTAGCGCAACGCCATCGAGAGCAGATCGGTGAGGGTCGGTTCGTCGTCGACGACGAGCACCCGGATGGGCGATCCGTCTGCCTTGTGGAGGCGGGGACCGTGGGCTGACTGCTCGTTCGTTCGTGTGCTCATGGTGACAGTATCCGTGACCTTCCTATGAACCGGCTATGGGTTATCCACGGCCCGCCTGTGAGGAACAGGCGCCCCCACGCTGGGCAGATTCATAGGCTGGCGATAGTCCGGCCATAGTCATCGTCTCTAGCTTCGGACTCGGAAGGCAGAACAGCCCTGCCACCGGACTGGAGAATCGATGCTTGTCACCTATTTGCGACGCGAGCTGGCGGGTCGCCGCAAGCAGACCGCCATCGTCGCCATCGGCATGGCACTGGCCATTGCCCTGGTCATTGTCGTGAACGCCGTGTCAAGCGGCGTGCAGCTCGCCCAGTCGACCGTGCTCGCCTCGGTGTACGGTGTCGGCACCGACATCACCGTGAGCCAGACCCCCGCGCCCACCGAGGGCGAAGAAGGCGGCGGCCGCCAGGACTTCGACTTCGGCGCGGATGACGGCGCCACCACAGACGGAACCACCACCGTCAGCCAGGCCCGGCTCTCGGTCGAGCGCGGCACCACGTCCTTCGACTCCGCCGCGCTGGACGCCGTGAGCGGCATCGACAACGTCTCCGCCGCCGCCGCGACCCTGTCCCTGAGCAACACCACCTTCGACGGCGCCTTGCCGGAGCGCTCCACCACCGACACCGGCACGGCCCCCACGGACGACGGCACGGCCGGTGGCGGCACCCCGCCCAGCGGCGGACCGGACGGAGCCGGCGGCAGCTCGTTCAGCGTCGATTCCTTCACGATTCTCGGCCTCGACCCGGCCGATGACGCCGTCGGGCCGCTCTCCGCGGTGAGCCTGACCGACGGCCGCAGCCTCGAAAGCACCGACGTGGGGACCGACGTCGCCGTGCTCGACGCCAGCTACGCCACCACGGCCGAGGTCGTCGTCGGCGACACCGTCGCCATCGCCGGAACCGACTTCACCGTCGTCGGCCTGGTCACGGCGTCGTCAGCGGATGCGGCCACCGCCTCCAACGTGTATATTCCGCTCGACGTCGCCCAGACCCTGGCCGGCCTCGACGGCCAGGTCACCGACATCTACGTGCAGGCCGCGTCATCCACCGACATCGTGCAGATCCAGGCCGACGTCGAGTCGGCGCTTCCCGACGCCACCGTGGAAACCCAGGCCGACCTGGCCTCCAGCGTGTCGGGATCGCTCTCCAGCGCCTCAGACCTGGTGAAGAACCTCGGCCTCTGGCTGTCGCTCATCGTGCTCGCGGCGGCGTTCCTGATCGCCATCCTCTTCACCATCTCCGGTGTCACCCGACGCACCCGCGAGTTCGGCACACTCAAGGCGATCGGCTGGTCGAACGGCCGGATCGTGCGCCAGGTAGCCGGCGAGTCCCTCATCCAGGGCCTCATCGGCGGGGTCGTCGGCATCGCCGTCGGGCTGGTCGGCATCCTCGTGATCAACCTGGTAGCCCCCACCCTCACCGCGGGTGCGGCAGCCACCGAGGCCAGCGCCCTGGGCGGCCCCGGCGGCGGCTTCGGCCAGGCGGCGGTGGAAGCGACCACCTCCGACATCGTCCTGCAGGTCCCGGTGACTCTGTCGGTGATCCTGATCGCGGTGGGCCTGGCCGTGCTCGGCGGCCTGCTCGCGGGTGCCATCGGCGGATGGCGCGCCTCGCGCCTGAGCCCGTCCGAAGCGCTTGGCAGCATCGCGTGACCCCGAACCCGTCGACTGACGAACAAACGAATTGAATTGAGTCCTCATGTATGAACTGACGAACGTCACCAAGAAATATGACCAGGGCAAGCGGTCCGTGACCGCCCTCAACAACGTCACGCTGTCGATTCCGGATGGCCAGATGGTCGCCATCCAGGGTCCGACCGGCGGTGGAAAGTCCACGCTGCTGCAGATGCTCGGCGCCCTCGACCGGCCCACCGGTGGCACCGTGCAGCTCGGATCCTCCGACTTGTCCAAGCTCGGCCAGGGTCCGCTTGGCGAGATCCGGGCGCGCGAGATCGGCTTCGTGTTCCAGGGGTTCAACCTGATCCCCACCCTCACGGCGCAGGAAAATGTGGAGACGGCCCTCGCCCCGTCGGGCGTCTCCTCGGCGGATCGCACCTCACGGGCCGCGGCGGCACTGGAATCCGTCGGCCTCGGTGAGCGTGGCAGCCACCTTCCCGCTGAACTGTCCGGTGGCCAACAACAGCGGGTGGCGATTGCCCGCGCCCTGGTGAAGGAGCCGGCTGTGCTCCTGGCCGACGAGCCCACCGGGAACCTCGACGAGCAGACCAGGGACGAGATCATGGACCTGCTCGAAGGCCTGTGGCGGGACCGCGGCCTCACTCTCATCGTGGTCACCCATGACTCCGCCGTGGCCCGGCGGGCTCAACGCCGCCTGCTGATCAAACAGGGCGTGGTCAGGGACGTCGCCTGATTCTTGGATCCTGTCAGACATGACAAGGAGGACACCCCGGGCGACTTTCGCCCGGGGTGTCCTCGTGGGTATGGCCGGTTGGGGTCATGCCCGGCGGGTCCGGCGGGCGATCAGCAGGCTGGCGCCGAGAAGCACTGTCATGAAGCCGCTACCCAGAACGACGCCTGTCCAGCTGGATACGCCGGTCGAGGCGGGTTCGGTGGCGCTGGTCGCGGTGTTGGTGGCCGGCGGCGTCACGCAGAAGGGGGTATCGCCGGTGAACGTCCGGTCATATTTGTGCCCCGCTGCGGTTCTGGCATTACCCGGCGGGGTGTCGGCCGAGGCTGCCGGCACAGACCAGAATGGTTGTTGTGCCCCACTCTCTGCTGTCCCTCTTCGAGCTGGATGAGCAGACCCCGACAGCCCCGATTGCCACACCCGCGATCCCCGACGCCCCGCCTCTCGCGCACCTCGGTCGCATCGTGGCCGATTCCACCGATCGCGTCGCGTGGTTGCGGGCGCGCAGCCAGGGCATCACCGCCACGGATGTCGCCAAGCTGGCCACCGAGAAGTCGGTGCACAACGCGGCTCGGGAGAAGATCAACGGGAGCGGCTTCGGGGGCAACCCCTACACCGACCACGGCCGCGCCAGGGAACCGGAGATCGCGGCCTGGGTACTGGCGAATTATGGCATCGAGCCGAGCACCAGCCTCTTCCACGCTGCGGACCAGCGCCGTCACCTGGCCACCCCCGACGGGCTGGGCCTGGCCGGCAACGGCGTCTTCGAACTCGCCGAGATCAAGACCACCAGCAAGCCGTGGCGCAGCATCCCTCGTTCGTACCTGCGCCAGATCTGGTGGCAGCAGTATGTACTCGGGGCCGACCGCACGCTGCTGGTGTGGGAGGAGCACGATAACTTCGTCCCTCGCTCGGCCGTGCCGGAGTTCCGCTGGATAGACCGGGACGACGATCAGATCAGCATCCTGGTCGGCTTCGCCGACCAGCTCATCGACCTGCTCAACCACCAGCGGGAACGGGAACGGGCCGACGCTCCCCCGCCCTACGACTACGGCCGCTGACCGCTGCCGACGGTCATCGGTTCGCCTTCGACCGATATAAGTCGAATGTTGTGATTTGATGGTGCCATGATCGACATAAGTCGCGGCGACGCGCTGGGCTCGTCCGGTGCCAGCGACCTGTTCCAGATCCTGCGGGACGGTCGATCACGCACACGCACGGAACTGGCCAACCTCACCGGACTCGCCCGGTCCACCATCGCGCTGCGGATCGATTCGCTGGTGAAGCTCGGACTTGTTGGACCGACCGCTGACGCGCCGTCCACGGGTGGACGACCGTCATCGCAGGTCGCCTTGGCGACGGGTATGAAAATCGTGTTGGCCGTGGACATCGGCGCCTCCCACATCCGCTTGGCCGTCAGCGACCTCACCGGCAAACCACTGCACGAGACCGCGACCGAGCTCGCCGTCGCCGAGGGACCGGACGCGGTCCTCGGTTGGGTAGTCGAAGCGGGCGATGCCCTGATCCGCCAGTCCGGCCGGAGTGTCGCTGACCTGCTCGCTATCGGCGTGGGCCTGCCTGGCCCCGTCGAATACAGCAGCGGGCGGCCGATCAACCCGCCGATCATGCCCGGCTGGGATCGGTTCGACGTGCGCGGCACTCTGGACGCGCACTTCCACGTTCCGGTGCTGGTGGACAACGACGTGAACATCTCCGCGCTTGGGGAACGGGAAACGGCCTGGCCGGACGTGGACCACCTGATCTTCGTGAAGGTCGCTACCGGCATCGGGTCGGGGGTGATCTCCGGCGGAATCCTGCAGCGAGGCGCGCAGGGCATCGCCGGCGACATCGGCCACGTGCAGGTTCCGCGCGGCGTCGACGTGCCCTGCCACTGCGGTAACCGGGGCTGCCTCGAGGCGCTGGCCTCCGGACCGGCCCTGCTCTCCGCGCTCCGCCACCTCGGTCTCGACATCGACAGCAACCAGGGTGTGGTGGACCTGGTCAAGCACGGCAACCTCGAGGCGATCCAGGCGGTGCGGCAGGCCGGCCGGGACCTCGGTCAGGTGCTCACGGCGTGTGTCAGCTTGATCAATCCGTCGGTGATCGTGATCGGCGGATCGATGGCGCAAGCCGGCGAGCAGCTGATCGCCGGCGTTCGCGAAGTGGTTTATACCCGCTCCATGCCCCTGGCCACCCAGCACCTCCAGATCGTGCAATCCGGCGCGGGTCCCGACGCGGCCGTGATCGGAGCGGGCATCCTGGCCATTCACCACGCCCTCTCGCCCGCACGCGTCGACGCCATGGTGCTGGACCTGATGGAGTCGGCCGCCCCGGCGAAGTAAATCGGCGTCGGTCAGCGGCTGCTGAATGCTGCGTCGAACGACGCCGTCGGCGCGTCAAACGACAACGACCTCACGAACGCCAGCGCTTCGGGGGCGCCCACCAGCCGGTCCATTCCGGCGTCCTCCCACTCCACCGAGATCGGGCCGTCGTAGCCGATGGTGTTGAGCATCCGGAAGCTGTCCTCCCAGGGCACGTCGCCGTGCCCGGTGGAGATGAAGTCCCAGCCCCGGCGCGGGTCGGCCCAGGCCAGATGCGACCCCAACCGGCCGTTGCGCCCGTTCACCATCCGCCTCTTGGTGTCCTTGCAGTCCACGTGGTAGATCCGGTCCTTGAAGTCCCAGAGGAACCCGACGGGGTCGAGGTCTTGCCAGACGAAGTGGCTGGGATCCCAGTTGAGACCGAACGCCGCCCGATGGCCGATGGCCTCGAGGGTGCGCACGGTGGTCCAATAGTCGTAGGCGATCTCACTGGGGTGCACCTCGTGTGCGAAACGGACCCCCACTTCGTCGAAGACGTCCAGGATCGGATTCCACCGGTCCGCGAAATCCTGGTATCCGGCATCGACAGCCTCCTGGGACACCGGCGGGAACATCGCCACGTACTTCCAGATCGACGAGCCCGTGAAGCCGATCACAGTCTTCACTCCGAGCTTCGCTGCCAGCCGGGCGGTGTGCTTCATCTCCTCCGCGGCCCGCCGCCGCACGCCCTCCGGGTCACCATCGCCCCACACCACGTCCGGCAGGATGTCGTGGTGCCGCTGGTCGATCGGATCGTCGCATACCGCTTGTCCCTTGAGGTGGTTCGAGATCGCGTAGACCGTGAGGTTGTACTTCGCCAGGATCGCCAATCGGTCGGCGATGTACGCTTCGTCATCCCAGCGCCAAGGGTCCAAATGGTCGCCCCAACAGGCGATCTCCAGGCCGTCGTACCCCCAGCCGGAGGCGAGCCGGGCCACTTCTTCGAAGGGAAGGTCGGCCCACTGGCCGGTGAACAGGGTGATGGGACGGGGCATCGATTTCTCCAGACGAGGGTGGATGAATCAGGACGATGGTTCGGGTGCGGTCTCGGGGATCGGCGCGGCGACTGTGGTCCAGGCGCTGCCGGTACCCGCGCTGTGCTCGACAGCGGCGAGCACCCGCTGCACCTGGAGCCCGGCCGCGAACGAGGGTTCCGGTTGTCGTGCGGCCACAATAGCCTCGACGAAGTCCTTCGCCTGGTGCGTGAAGCCGTGCTCGTAGCCGAGCATGTGCCCGGCCGGCCACCACGCCGACAGGTACGGATGCTCGGGCTCGGTGACCAGGATCCGGGTGAAGCCCTGCCGGGGGCCGGGGGCGGTCGCGTCGTAGTAATCGAGCGCGTTCAGGTCTTCCAGGTCGAACGACACGGCACCGTGGGAGCCGGCCACTTCGATTCGAAGCGCGTTCTTCCGCCCGGTGGCCATCCTGGTGGCCTCGAAGGATCCGAGCGCCCCGTTCTCGAACCGGCCGGTGAACAGGGCGATATCATCCACCGTGACGGCGCCCCGCTCGGAGGCGGCCGTGCCGCCCAGCCCCGAGGAGCTCGCCAGCAGCGGCCGCTGCTTCACGAAGGTTTCCATCACCCCGCTCACGCTGGTGAGCCGCTGACCGGTGATGAACTGGGCCAGGTCGACGGCGTGCGCGCCGATGTCGCCGAGCGCCCCCGAACCGGCAAGGTGTTTTTGCAGGCGCCAGGCCAGCGGCACCTCGGGGTCCACCAGCCAGTCCTGCAGGTAGGCGGCGCGCACCTGACGGATCTCGCCGATCGCCCCTTCGGCCACGAGGTCCCGGGCAAGGGTCGCCGCGGGCACCCGACGGTAGGTGAACCCGACCATCGCGAAGACGCCGCTGCTCGCCGCCCGCTGTGCCGCATCCGCCATCGCCTCGGCCTCGTCGGCGGTGTTGGCCAGCGGCTTCTCGCACAGCACGTGCTTTCCCGCCGCGAGCGCCGCGAGGGCGATTTCGACATGGCTGGAACCGGGCGTGACGATGTCGACGATGTCGATGTCGTCCCGGGTCACCGCCGCACGCCAGTCGGTGCTGGTTTCCGCCCAGCCCCATTTCTCGGCGGCGGCAGCGGTGGAGTCGGCGGTGCGGCCAACCAGCAGTGCCATCTGGGGCCGGGCCGGCAGGTCGAAGAACCGGGGCGCGGTTCGCCAGCCCTGGGAGTGCGCCGCTCCCATGAAGCCGTGGCCGATCATGGCGATGCGAAGGCTGGGCGTGTCCACTGGTCCTCTTTCCGGAAAACGGGGAACGTGCAAACGGAAGCGCGGGATGCCCGCGGCCGGGGCCGCGGGCATCCCGATCGTTAGGACTCGAACGCGGACGGCAGGTACTTGTCGACGTTCTCGCTCGTGACCACTGGCGCGTCCAGCACGATCCGGCTGGGCACCTCCACCTCGACGAGGTCGCTCATCGCCTTGTCCTGCACGAGCAGGCGGGCCAGGCGGATGCCGTCGGCGGCCTGCGTGGACGGGTAGATGACCGTGGCCTTGAGCACGCCTTCACCGGACTGGATCTCCCGCATGGCGTTGGCCGAACCCGCACCGCCCACCATGATGAACTCATCCCGGCCCGCGGCCTGGATTGCGGCGAGCACGCCGACACCCTGGTCATCGTCGTGGTTCCAGAGTGCGTCGATCTGCGGGGCCGCGGACAGCAGCTGGGACGCCGCCGCCTCACCACCCTGCACGGTGAAGTCCGCCGCCACCCGGTTCGACACCGACAGCCCGCAGTCGTCGAGGGCGTCAGCGAAGCCCTTGCTGCGGTCCTGGGTCAACGGCAGCGAGTCGATGCCGGCGATCTCGGCCACGATGGCGTCGGGGTTGTCGCCGATTTCCTCGCAGATGTAGGTGCCGGCGCTCACCCCCATGCCGTAGTTGTCGCCGAGGATGGTGGTGCGGGCGGCGAAGGTGCTGGAAAACTCCCGGTCCACGTTGATCACCGGGATCCCCGCCTCCATCGCCTGGATGGCGACCTCGGTCAGTGCGGCGCCATCGGTGGGCAGCAGCACGATGGCGTCGACCTTGTCGTTGATGAAGCCCTCCACCTGGCTGATCTGCAGGTTGGCGTCGTTGGTGCCTTCCGCCACGCGCAGGTCGATATCGGGGTATTTCTCCGCTTCGGCGAGCGCGGCGGAGTTGATCGCGCCGAGCCAGCCGTGGTCGGCGGCGGGGCCGGAGAAGCCGATCACGACGGTGTCGCCGGACTCGGCATTGCCCTCGACCGATGCGCTGGTGGGTGCATCGCTGGTCTCGGTGGTGGAACCGGGCGTGCAGGCCGCCAGCAGTCCAACCACGGCGAGCGAAGCTCCCGTGGCGAAGAGTGTCTTGTGCCGCCGGGTGCGTAGTGCGAGCATGTGGTCCTCCTAATTGGTGAATCGCAGTGTTCGCCAACGAAGAGTCGTGCAGCGCTCCGGCTGGGGTGCATCCCGGGTGCTTGTCAACGTTGACGCGGACACCATAGCAGAAGTAACCCGATTATCGCCGACTTAACCTCGTGCTTCGACGTATGTGTGTGTTATGTTGCCTGCATGATCGATGACGACCATGCGGCGCCCCTTCTGCGAGTGCTCGGAATCACCAAGGCATTCGCCGGCGTGCAAGCGCTCAAGGGCGTCGACCTGGAGGTTCGCGCGGCCGAGGTGCACTGCGTGCTCGGCCAGAACGGCGCCGGCAAGTCCACCCTGATCAAGGTGCTCTCCGGCGTGCACCAGCCCGACGGCGGTGTGATCGTCTGGCAGGGGAACGAAGTCAGCATCAACCATCCGGTCGCCGCCCTCGGCCTCGGCATCGCCACGATGTACCAGGAACTCGACGTCGTGGACGGCCTCACCATCACCGAGAACATCTTTCTGGGCCACGAACGCGCAGCCGGCGGAGTGCTCAAGGTGAGCGAGGCCAACCAGGAGGCCCGCAAACTGCTCGTGCGGCTCGGGCACGGCAACCTCTCGCCGAGCACGGAGGTGGGCCGGCTCTCGGCAGCCAACAAGCAGATCGTCAGCATGGCGCGGGCGCTGTCCCACGACACCAAGCTGATCATCATGGACGAACCCAGTGCGGTGCTCGACTCGGAGGAGGTGCGCAACCTCTTCCGGGTCATCCGCGAACTCACCTCGCAGGGGGTCGCCGTCGTCTACATCTCCCACCGGCTCGAGGAGATCCGGCAGATCGGCGACCGGATCACCGTCATCAAGGACGGCCGCACCATGGCGGTCGGTCTGAGCGCCCAGGAGACTCCGACCGCCGACCTGATCACCCTGATGACCGGGCGGGCCGTCGCGAACGTCTTCCCCGAACGTGTGCCGGTACCTCCGGATGCGCCGGTGTTGATTGACGTGCAGGGCCTGAGCCTGCGTGGACACTTCTCCGACGTGGCCTTCTCGGTGCGCGCGGGCGAGATCGTCGGCCTCGCCGGGCTGGTCGGGTCCGGCCGGTCCGAGATTCTGGAAACCGTCTACGGGGCCAGGAAGGCGTCGTCCGGGGCGGTGACCGTGACCGGCAGCCGGCTCAAGGCAGGTTCGGTGAAGGCCGCCGTGCAGGCGGGCATCGGGTTGGCCCCCGAGGAGCGCAAGAGCCAGGGCCTGATCCTGGACGAGCCGGTCTACCGCAATGTCACCCTGTCGACCTTCGCCCGGTTCGCCCGCGGCGGGTTCCTCGACGAGCGCCGAGAACGGCAGGTTTCGCTCGAACAGATGCAGGCGCTCGAACTGCGACCGGCCAGCCCGGAACGGGCCACCCGCACTCTCTCGGGCGGGAACCAGCAGAAGGTGCTGCTGGCCCGTTGGCTGGTCCACGGCACCAAGGTATTGCTGCTCGACGAGCCGACCCGGGGTGTCGACGTCGGCGCCCGCGCCGAGATCTACGCCCTCATCCGACGCCTCGCCGCCGCCGGCACCGCCATCGTCCTGGTGTCCAGCGAGATCGAGGAAGTCATCGGCCTGGCCGACCGGGTGCTCGTCATCGGCGATGGTGAGGTGCTCAAGACCACGAACGCCCGCGACATAGACGAGCACGGCGTGCTCGATCTGGTCATGAAAGGAGCTGCCGCGTGAGCGAACAGAACGGCGCCGTCGCCGCCCGGGCCGAGGAAATTCCCCCAGCCCCTGGGCAGAATCGTCCCGGCGTCGTCCGGCGGATCCTCAGCGGATCGGTCGGCCGCAACCTGGGGTTGGTCATCGCCCTCCTGATCCTGGTGATCGTGGGCACCATCACCGCCGGGGACAGGTTCGCCAGCTACGACAATCTCCTCACCATCATCCGTTTCGCCTCGATCATCGGTGTGATCAGCATCGGCCTGACCTTCGTGATCACGGCGGGCGGCATCGACCTCTCCGTCGGGTCGGTCATGGGGCTGGCCACCGTGGTCGCGAGCCTCGCGGCCGTGCAGGCGGCCGCAACCCAGAGCTCCTGGGTGCTGATGATCCTGATTCCGCTCGGCGTGGGCATCGCGGCCGGGTTGGTGAACGGGATCGTGATCGCCTACGGCAATGTCGTGGCGTTCATGGCCACCTTGGCGATGCTCGTCGCCGCCCGCGGGCTGGCCGAACTGATCTCGGGCCGACGCACGCAGATCGTGATCGAGACCGGGTTCCTGCAGTTCACCCGCTCCAGCATCATCGGCGTTCCGCTGCTGATCTGGATCTTCCTCATCGTCGCGATCATCGCCTGGTTCCTGCTGAACCGCACCACCTTCGGCCGCCGCACCGTGGCGATCGGCGGCAACCGGGAGGCCTCTCGCCTGGCCGGCATCCGGGTGAAGCGGCACCTGGTCTACGTCTACGTGCTGAGCGGCCTGACCGCGGGAATCGCCGGCATCATGATGCTCGGCCGCACCACCGCCGGAACCTCGACGCACGGCACGCTCTACGAACTCGACGCCATCGCCGCGGTTGTGGTCGGCGGCACCCTGCTCGTCGGCGGGCGAGGCACCATCGTGGGCACGGTGCTGGGCGTGCTGATCTTCAGCACCCTCACCAACGTGTTCACCCAGAACAACCTGGACACCTCGGTGCAGGCCGTCACCAAGGGCCTCATCATCGTGGTGGCGGTGCTGCTGCAACAGCGATTCGCCACCCGTGGCCCGAGCGGCACCTGACCGTGACCCGGCTTCGGTGCACCGAGCCGCCTGGGAGCTGTCAGTCTCGTGATCCAGAATGGGACCATGCCCATGAACCCGGTCCTGCCCACGCACATGCGCGCCCTCGTCATCGATCGGGCTGGCGGCCCGGACGAGCTGCATCTGGCGGAGCTGCCGCTGCCCCTCGCAGTCGGTGACGAACTGCTCGTCCGTGTCGTGGCTGCGGGCATCAACCCCATCGACGCCAAGACCCGGGCGGGCTCCGGCCCCGCCGCCGTGATCCCCGGCTTCCCGGCCGTGCTCGGCAACGACTTCAGCGGCGTCGTCGTGCGGGCGCCCTACGACTCTTTCCCGTTGCAGCCCGGCGACGCCGTCTACGGCATGGCCCGGGCCCCCCGCATCGCGGGCAGCTACGCCGAGTACCTGGCGGTGTCGAGCCTGTCGGTCGCCCGGAAGCCCTCCGCGATCAGCCATATCGAGGCCGCAGGCATCCCGTTGGCCGCCCTGACGGCCTGGGGAATGGTGACCCTCGCGCAGGCGGGTCCCGGTCAGCGGATGCTGGTGCACGCCGGCAGCGGCGGCGTCGGCCACTTCGCGGTGCAGTTCGCCCGGCACCTCGGCGCCCACGTCACCGCGACCGGCTCCACCGCGTCGGTCGAGTTCCTTCGCCGGCTCGGCGCGCACGATGTGATCGACTACACGAGCACCCGCTTCGACGACGAACTGCGGGGCATCGACAGCGTCATCGACCTGATCGGCAACGTGCACGACAACACCGGCACCCGGTCGCTCAGCGTGTTGCGGCCGAATGGCCTGCTCGTGAACGCACCCACCGGCAGCTGGCCGACCATGCAGGAAGAGGCCGCGGCGGCGGGCGTGCGCGCCACCGGCTACAAGGTGCCCGCTGACGGCCGGGTGCTCGACGCCATCTCCGCGCTCATCGACAACGGCACCGTGCGGGTGAACATCGACCAGGTCTTCGACCTCGCCGACGGCGCCGCCGCCCACCGGGCCCTCGAGGGCGGGCACACGCGGGGCAAGATCGTGCTGCGGGTCACCGACCTCGAGCAGGACGCCGCTCGCGTCACTGACGACGCCGAACGGGCCGCCACCGGCGACGCCGAGAGCGCAGCATGACCGCCACCGCCACCACTGGGGCCACTCCCCAGCCCGCTCGGCCGGACGGCCCCTCCCTGGTCTGGCTCCGCGACGACCTCCGCCTGGGCGACAACCCGGCGCTCACCGCAGCGGTGGAGCGCGGCCGCCCGGTGGCGCTGGTCTACATCCTCGACGAGGTGTCTCCCGGCATCCGTCCACTCGGCGGCGCCGCGCACTGGTGGCTGCACCAGAGCCTGGCCTCCCTCGCTGCCGATGCCGCCGCCCGTGGCGCCCGCCTGGTGCTGCGCCGCGGAGCCGCTGAGCCCCTGATCGGCGCGCTGGCCGAGGAGCTCGGTGCGGGCGCGGTGTTCTGGAACCGCCGCTACGGCGCCGCCGAGCGGGACGTGGACACCGCCATCAAGGCCAACCTCACCGACGCCGGGATCGTGGCCCACAGTTTCGCTGGCTCCCTGCTCTTCGAGCCGTGGACCATCCGCACCGGCGGCGGCACGCCGTACACGGTGTTCACCCCGTTCTGGCGGGCGTGCACGGCCGGGCCGCCGCCGCGGGCGCCCTATCCGGCGCCGGAAGAACTCGACGACGCCGCCCGCGGGCTGGGCAGCGACGACCTCACCGGCTGGGCGCTTGAGCCCACCCGCCCGGACTGGGCCGGCGGCCTCCGCGAAGCGTGGTCGCCGGGCGAGGCATCCGCCCACGAGTCCCTTGCCACCTTCCTCGACGAGGCCCTGCCGCCGTACGGCACCGAGCGAGATCTGCCCGCGCAGCAGGCCACGTCGCGGATGTCCCCGCACCTGCGTTGGGGGGAGATCAGCCCGCACCAGATCTGGCACGCCACCGACGTCGCCCGCCGGGGCCTCACCGGCGCGGCGGCGACCAGCGCCACCCGGTTCCTCACCGAGATCGGCTGGCGGGAATTCGCCTACCACGTGCTGTTCCACGCCCCCGATCTGGCCACCGCCAATCTGCGCGCCGGCTTCGACGCGTTCCCCTGGCCGCCGCTCGACGCCGAAGCCCTCACCGCGTGGCAGCAGGGCCGCACCGGCTTCCGCCTGGTGGACGCCGGCATGCGCGAACTCTGGCGCACCGGCAGCATGCACAACCGGATCCGCATGGTGACCGCGTCATTCCTGATCAAGAACCTGCTGATCGACTGGCGGCAGGGCGAGCAGTGGTTCTGGGACACCCTCGTCGACGCCGACCCGGCCAGCAACCCGTTCAATTGGCAGTGGGTGGCGGGCTCCGGCGCGGACGCCGCACCGTACTTCCGGGTCTTCAACCCGGAGCTGCAGGCAACCAAGTTCGACCCGAACAACGAGTACGTGCGCCAGAACGTGCCCGAGTGGGGCACCGACACCTATCCGGCACCGATCGTGGACCTTGGTGAGACCCGCCGGGCCGCCCTCGCCGCCTACGACCAGGTGAAGGCCGCCCGCCCCGACCCGGCCTAGCCCCGCAACTGTTGCCCGTGCGGACAATTGCGTCCGGCACACCGGGACCATTTGTCCGCTTCGGCAACAGTTGCGGCGTGAGCCGGGCTAGAGCGCGCGCTCGAGGACGTAGTCGTCCTCGTAGCGCTCGCCCACGAGGAAGCGCTTGATGCCCACCCGCTCGTAGCCGTGCTTGCCGTAGAAGCGCAACGCCCGATCGTTCTCCTGGTTCACCCCGAGCCAGGAGCCGGTCGCACCACGCTCCCGGGCGGCGTCGAGGGTGGCGGCCATCAGGGCGCCGGCGGCGCCGGTGCCATGCGCTTCGGCGCGCACATAACATTTGCTGAGTTCGGCGGTGGGGCGGATGCGGATCGCGTCGGCGGCATCCGCGTCGTGCGGCTCACCGAAGACCAGCATCGTGTAGCCCATGAGCGTGACCGCGTCGTTCTCGGCCACCAGGAGTAGCCGCTCCGGGTCGGCGAGGAAGACCTCGAAGTTGGCCGGGGCCAGCACGTCGCGCAGGAACGCGGCGATGGCGTCGGCGCTGGTGTGCGGTGGGCAGGCCAGCGCGAAGGTGGCGGCTGCCAGCTCGGCGAGCGCGGCGGCCTCGCCGGGGCGTGCGGGGCGCACCCGCACCTCGGTGACGGGCCCGGCGGGCGGGGAATCGGTCATTGGTCCAGCTTCACATCCCGGGCCCGCGCAAGCAAACGGCCCCGTCGGGGTGCCGACGGGGCCGTTCTGAAGAGCCGGGCGCCTACAGGTAGCGGGCGTACGCGGCGACGGTGAGGAAGGTCGGGAATTCGGGTTCGAGGGCCGACGCCCGGAACACCTCGAGCGCATCGTCGAACCGGTCGCCGGCGGCGCGGGGCAGCGCCGCCAGCTCCTCGGCGAGCACCTCCGTGACCCAGGCGGCGTCGATCCGACGGCCGTCCGCGGTGGCGGTGCCCTGGTGGATCCACTGCCAGACCTGCGACCGGGAGATCTCCGCGGTCGCGGCGTCCTCCATCAGGTTATCGATGGCGGCCGCTCCCACCCCGCGCAGCCAGGACTCGATGTATCGAAGCGCGATGCGAACGTTGTCGCGCACGCCGGCCTCGGTGACCTGCCCGCCGGCCGAGGCCACGTCCAGCAGCTCCGCGGCGGTGACGCTCACCTCGTCGCGGGTGCGCTCGAGCTGGTTGGCCCGGTCGCCGAGCACCGCGTCGAACTCGGCGCGCGCGGTGGGGATCAGGTCGGGGTGGGCGACCCAGGTGCCGTCGAAACCGTCGCCGGCCTCACGGCGCTTGTCGGCGGCGACCTGCTCCAAGGCCCGTTCAGTGACGGCGGGGTCCCGCCGGTTGGGGATGAAGGCGCTCATCCCGCCGATGGCATACGCCCCGCGCCGGTGGCAGGTGGCCACGAGCAGCTCGGTGTACGAGCGCATGAACGGCACCGTCATGGTGATCGCCTTACGGTCGGGCAGCACGAAACGGCTTCCCCGGGCGCGGAAGGTCTTGATGATGCTGAAGATGTAGTCCCAGCGGCCGGCGTTCAGGCCCGCGCAGTGGTCGCGCAGCTCGTAGAGGATCTCGTCCATCTCGAACGCGGCCTGGATCGTTTCGATCAGCACCGTGGCCCGGATGGTGCCGTGCCCGAGATCGAGATGGTCTTCGGTGTGACTGAAAATGTCGTTCCACAGCCGCGCCTCGAGGTGGCTCTCCAGCTTGGGCAGGTAGAAGTACGCTCCGGAGCCGCTCTCGACCAGCCGGTGCGCGTTGTGGAACGCGTAGAGGCCGAAGTCCACCAGGCTGCCGGAGGCAGGCATCCGCCGGTTCGCCCGGTCGACGAAGGTGAGGTTCTTTTCCACCAGGTGCCAGCCGCGCGGTCGCATCACGATGGTCGGCGTCGACCCGGCCCGCGGGCCGGTCGGAGCACCGGTGACCCGGTATGCCTTGCCGTCCGGGCCGTCGAAGGTGAGGGTGCCGCGCACCGCGTCGTACAGGGTGAGCTGGCCCTCGACCACGTTGGCCCAGGTGGGGCTGGTGGCGTCCTCCTGGTCGGCCAGCCACACGGCGGCTCCGGAGTTGAGCGCGTTGATGGCCATCTTGCGGTCGGTCGGCCCGGTGATCTCCACCCGGCGGTCGGTCAATCCCGGGCCGGGGCCGGCGACCCGCCAGGTGTGGTCGTCTCTGATGTGAGCGGTCTCCGGCAGGAACCGGGGGTCGCGGCCGTTGGCGGCATCCACCCGGGTCTGCAACCGGGCGGCCAGCAGGTCGTGCCGGGTGCCGGCGAACCGGTCGTGCAGTTCGGCGAGGAAGTCCAGCGCCGCCGGGGTGAGGATCTCGTCGTACCGGTCGCCGAGCGACCCGGTGATCGTGAGGTGCGGGCGGATGGTGGCGAAGCTGCCGGTGCTGGTCTCACCGAAAGCTCGGGCGGGGCGCGGGGCGGCGGTGGCGCGGGGCCCGGTGCTGGTCGGAACCCCCTGAGCGGTGGTCGGCGCCGTGGGCAGCGGTGGAGTGGTCATGATCGTGTTCTCCTTCTTAGCGTGCGGATGTCTGGGCCGGGCCGGGCTAGAACTGTTCGGCCTCGGTCGACCCGGCCAGGGCGAGGGTGGCGCTGGTCGGGTTGAGCGCGGTGGCGATCCGGTCGAAGTAGCCGGTGCCGACCTCCCGCTGGTGGCGGGTGGCGGTGTAGCCGTCGGCCTCCGAGGCGAATTCGGCCTCCTGCAGGTCGACGTATGCGCTCATCTGACGCTCGGAGTAGTCCTTGGCCAGCGTGAACATGGAGTGGTTGAGGGCGTGGAAGCCAGCCAGGGTGATGAACTGGAAGGCGTAACCGCAGGCGGCGAGTTCGCGCTGGAACGCGGCGATCTGCTCGTCGCCCAAGTGGGATTTCCAGTTGAACGACGGGGAGCAGTTGTACGCGAGCTTCTTGCCCGGGAACTGCGCGTGGATCTCTGTGGCGAAACGCTGCGCGAGCTCGAGGTCGGGCTCGCTGCTCTCCACCCAGAGCAGGTCCGCGTACGGCGCGTAGGCGAGTCCCCTGGCGATCACGACGTCCGGGCCGTTGGCGGTGTCGTAGAACCCCTCGGCGGTGCGGCCGCCGGTGAGGAACGCACCGTCGCGTTCGTCGATGTCGCTCGTGATGAGGGTGGCCGCGAGCGAGTCGGTGCGGGCGATGATGATCGTGGGCACGCCAGCGACATCCGCCGCGAGCCGGGCCGCGTTGAGGGTGCGGATGTGCTGGCCGGTGGGCACCAGCACCTTGCCGCCCATGTGGCCGCACTTCTTCTCGCTGGCCAGCTGGTCTTCCCAGTGCACGCCGGCCGCGCCGGCCTCGATCATGGAGGCCATCAGCTCGTAGGCGTTCAGCGGGCCGCCGAAGCCGGCTTCGGCGTCGGCGACAATGGGGGCCATCCAGTCGATTCCCGGTTCCGCGCCGGATGCTGCCGCCTCCGCGCCCTCGATCTGGCCGGCCCGCAGCAGCGCGTTGTTGATGCGCCGGACGACGGCCGGCACCGAGTTCGCGGGGTACAGGGACTGGTCGGGGTAGGTCTGGCCCGAGAGGTTCGCGTCGGCGGCGACCTGCCAGCCGGACAGGTAAATGGCCTTGAGGCCGGCGCGCACCTGCTGCACGGCCTGGTTGCCGGTGAGCGCGCCGAGCGCGGACACCCATTCGGGCTTCTCAGGCGTGCCGTTCTCGTGAATGAGGTCCCAGAGCTTTTCCGCGCCACGGCGGGCCAGGGTGCGCTCTTCCCGCACGGCACCGCGCAGGGCGATCACGTCGTCGGCGGTGTAGTCGCGGCGCACGCCCTCCCACCGGGGGTCGGCCGCCCATTCGAGGGCGAGCTCTGCGGCCGTCTGGGTCTGGTCGCCGGTGCGGGCTCCGGTTGGGCCGGATGCGGTCGGGTTCGTCATGGTGTTCTCCTCGGTTGGCGTCATTGCGTTCCTGGTGCGGAAGATCCGGTGCTCCGGCGATGGCCGGTCGTTCGTGTGTCTGCACCCACTCTGCGGCGCACCGCCGCCCGTGCCCCAGACCCGATCCGAAGAAGAAGACGGGTTCTTCCGGTTGTGGGAACATTGGCGTCATGTGACCATGAGCACATGGTCACCGTCGATCGCGTCCCGTCACTCGCCAGTTCGCCCACGTCGCTCTCCAGCGCCGCCGACGGCTCAGAAGCCCCCGAGAGCGGCCTCGACGCGATCACCCTGGGGCGCCGGATCCGCGCTCACCGGCACCGGCTCGGCCTCACCCTCGACATCCTCGCCGCGGCCGTGGACCGGGCGCCGTCGCAGATCTCGATGATCGAGAACGGCAAACGGGAACCCCGCCTGTCGATGCTGCGACTGATCGCCGCCGCCCTCGGCACCACGGTCGACGAGCTGCTGCGCGCCGACGCGCCCAGCCCGCGGGCGGCGCTAGAGATCGCGGTGGAACGCGCCCAGCGGGGACCGGTGTTCACGGCCCTCGGCCTGCCCCGTTTCCGGGTCGGGCCCGGCCAGCCGGACGACACCCTGCAGACCATCCTCACGCTGCACAACGAGATCGAACGGCTGCACCGGGAGCGGGCGGCCACCCCGGAGGAGGCCCGGCGCGCCAATGCGCAGCTGCGCGGCGAAATGCGCGCCAGGGACAATTACTTCCCGGAACTGGAGGCGCAGGCACGTGAGCTCCTCACCGCCGTCGGGCATTCCGGCGGTCCGGTGTCGCAGCGGGTGGTCGCGGACATGGCCGCGCACCTCGGGTTCTCGTTGCATTACGTCGGCGACCTGCCGCACTCCACCCGGTCGGTGACCGACAAGCGGAACGGCCGAATTTATCTGCCCACCGAGCAGGCGGTGTCCCGGGACAGCCGTTCGCCGATCCTCCAGGCGTTCGCCAGCCACCTCTGCGGGCACGCCGAGCCGGGAAATTACGCGGAATTTCTGCGGCAACGGGTGGAGACGAATTATCTCACCGCGGCCATCCTGTTGCCGGAAACCGACACCCTGCGGCTGCTGAACGAGGCCAAGGCGGCGCACCGCATCTCGCTCGAGGACCTGCGGGATGCGTTCGCGGTGTCTTACGAGACCGCCGCGCACCGGTTCACCAACCTCGCCACCGCCCGGCTCGGCATCCCGGTGCATTTCATGAAGGTGCACGAGTCCGGCACCATCATCAAGGCCTACGAGAACGACGATGTGCGATTCCCCAGCGACGCCCTCGGCGCCGTGGAGGGCAGCACCGTGTGCCGCAGCTGGACGGCGCGCACGGTCTTCGACGTGCCGGACCGGTTCAGTCCCTGGTACCAGTACACCGACGCCCCCGCCGGCACCTTCTGGTGCACCTCCCGCATCGAGAAGGCCAAGGAGGGCGACTACTCGGTGAGCGTGGGGGTGCCGTTCGCGCACGTCAACTGGTTCCGTGGCCGGGAGACCGCCAACCGGGCGGTGTCCACCTGCCCGGACGAGTCCTGCTGCCGTCGCGCGCCCGACGAGCTCTCCGGCCGGTGGGAGGGCCAGTCCTGGCCGGTCGCGCGCACCCCCACAAGCCTGCTCGCCGCCCTGCCCACGGGTACCTTCCCCGGCGTCGACCCCACCGAGGTCTACGAGTTCCTCGAGGCCCACGCCCCCGCCTAGAATCCCGACCCGTTGCATCCACCACTTGACTTTGCCGCCCCTGAAGAGGCGCTATGCAGCAACTCGCGATGGAACGCAGGCCAGCGCAGGCAGGCGGGACGAGCGGTGTGCGGGTGCGGGTGCGGCGGGCGAGTCTAGACGGCGGCTCGGGTCGGGTCGGGCAGGCGCTGCAGGGCGTCGACGAGGGGGCCGAGCTCCGGCTCCTCCTCCGCCGCCGCGAGGGCGCCGGCCAGGGCCTGGTCGTAGACCGGGCGGGCGCGGGCGAGCAGCGCCTTGCCGGCCTCGGTGAGTTCCGTGTAGATGCCGCGCCGGTCGTCGGCGCAGAGGATGCGGGTGAGCAGCGCCCGGTCTTCCAACCGGTTCACCAGGCGGGTCGTCGCGCTGCTCGAGAGCGCTGCTGCGCGGGCGAGTTGCTGCATCCGCATGTGCCAGCCGTGCTGGCGGCTCAGGGCGTCGAGCACGGTGAACTCCACCACCGAGAGGTCGACACCGGACTGCAGGGCGCGTTCGAGCACGGTTTCAATCCGTCCGTGCAGGGCGGCCAGTGTGCGCCAGCCCTGTGCCCGAACCTCAACGGCGTCGTCCTCGATGCTCATCCCGTGTCGCTCCCTCGAAAAGATGGTGCAAGTATACCGCGCTTGCAACTACCAGCGTAGACAGGGCGCACCCGCAAGTACAGGGCGGCTCAGGACTCCCGGGTAATCTCCACCTTCACGAACAGTTGCGATCCGCCCGAGCCGGCGTAGACCCCGCGCAAGGGCGCGATGTCGTTGTAGTCGCGGCCCCGCCCCACGCCGACGTGCCGGTCGCCGATGTCGATCAGGTTGGTGGGGTCGTAGCCGCGCCACTCACCGCAGAACCACTCCACCCAGGCGTGCGATTCACCGGTGACGGTCTCACCGATCGCCGCTTGGGGCTTGGGGTGCAGGTAGCCGGACACGTAGCGGGCCGGGATGCCCACCGAGCGCAGTGCACCCAGGGCCACGTGGGTGATGTCCTGGCAGACCCCGCGCCTGTCGGCCCAGGCCTCCATCGCGTTGGTCTTGACCCCGGTGACACCCTGCACGTAGGCCATGTTCTCGCCGACGAACCGGCAGATCGCCAGGGCCGCTTCACACGGATCGAGCCTGGCCGCGATCTCAGCGGCGCTGGCGACCACATCCGCCGGGGGTTCGGTGAGGGGCGTCTGCCAGGACTGCTCCACCGAAGACGTCGACCGGGCCACCGAGGCGGCGAGGTCTTCCCACGGCATCGGATGCAGCGGGTGGTCGCGCGGCGACACCTCCACGAGGCTGTTGGCGGTGAGGGTGAGCTCGGCGTGCGGGGTGAGCACCTCGAACGACGACACCCGGGTGCCCCAGTAGTCCAGGTAGTTGTGGTTGCTCGACACCGGGCTGATGTCGAGGTTGGAATACAACACGAACTGGTCGGGCGAGGTGACCGGCAGCATCCGGGCCTCGTTGTAGGAGGTGGCCACCTCGCCGTTATAGCGGTAGCCGGTGGTGTGTCGAATCCGCAGGCGCTTCATGAGGCCTCCCCCGTCCAGGTCGGGACCGCGCTGGTCGGGAAGTACCGTTGCCCGATCGATTCAGAGGCGGTGCTGGTCGCGTCCTGCACCATGTCCATGTGTTTGGGCAGGTCGTTCAGGATCTCCATGATCGGCCGGTACTCGAGTTGGCTGCGAATCTGGCCGAGGATCCGCTGCGACGAATCGGACACTCCCACCCGGTCGGTGCGCGGTTCGAGTTCCTGCAGGCACTGTTCGGCCCGGGAGATCGAGAAGACGATCGAGCGGGGGAAGAGGCGGTCCAGCAGCAGGAATTCGGCGGCGTTCCGGGCCGACGGCACGCCCCGGTAGGTGCGCAGGTACGATTCGTAGGCCCCGCAGGAGCGCAGGATCGTGGTCCACGACGGCCCACTGTTCTCGGTCAGCGACCGGGTGGCGAGGAGCCTGGCGGTCATGTCCGCCTGCTCGAGGCTCCGACCGAGGGTGAAGAAGTGCCAGGCGTCGTCACGGCTGGCGCTGGACTCCACGATGCCGACGGCGAGCGCGGCACGTTCCCGCACCCAGCCGAAGAAATCGTGGGTCTTGGCGCTGGCGATGTTCTTGGGCATCTTCGTGTAGGTCGTGTTCAGGCACTCCCACAGCTCGGTGGAGACGATCTCCCTGGCCCGGCGGGCGTTCTCCCGGGCGGCCCCGAGCGAATAGGCGATCGACGCCGGATGCGCGCGGTCGGCCGCCAGGGTCGCCAGAACGTCCTTGCGGGTGAGGTCGCGGTTGGGCGGGACCGGGCTGCCCATCAGGTGCAGCAGCGACCTGCAGGCGAGGTTCTCCTCGATCCACGGGTCTTCGAGCAGTAGCTGCAGGTGCACATCCAGGATGCGCGCGGTGCCGTCGCTGCGTTCGATGTAGCGGCCGATCCAGAAGAGGCTCTCGGCGATGCGGCTCAGCATTCGAGGGTCCTTTCGGTCGGAGTGGCGTTCTGCTGTTGCTGTTGCTGCTGTTCCTGATCCTGATCGCCGCCCGGCGGGATGTCCTGCGGGGAATGGTCCACGCTGCGGGCCGTGATGATCGAGATCGACTGGGTGTTCGCAGCCTGGTCGGCCA